>JACRDJ010000169.1 GCA_016218635.1 Candidatus Iainarchaeum sp. | reverse complement strand
GAAGGGTCTTCCGGAAATGTCCACGGCCGTTACCGCCAATGCTTCTTCCATGGGGTATACGAAGAATCCGGCCCGGGCAATTCCGCGGCGGCTTCCAAGCGCCTTCGAGAATGCCTGTCCGAGCGCGGTTCCGGTGTCTTCCATCAGGTGGTGCTGGTCCACGGCCAGATCGCCTTCTGCGCTTAGTTCCAGATCAAACATTCCGTGAAACGCAAAC
Organism: Candidatus Iainarchaeum sp.; assembly: GCA_016218635.1. Classification (GTDB taxonomy): domain Archaea; phylum Iainarchaeota; class Iainarchaeia; order Iainarchaeales; family JAFGBZ01; genus JACRDJ01. The sequence goes on along the minus strand of JACRDJ010000169.1, from coordinate 5,489 downwards.
GATTCCAGCATGTGGGTGAGGAATCCGATGGAGGTCCGGATTTTGTATTTTCCGGCCCCGTCCACGTTCAGTTTCACGGACACGGTGGTTTCACGGGTTTTTCGCTCAATCACCGCTTTTCTCATGCGCTCACCCATTGCCGGATTTCATTAATGTTGTTCAGTATTCTTATCGTTCCGTTTTGTTCCATTTGTGCGCGGAGGGTGCCGGATTCGCTGCCGGAGGGCATGACGCCCAGGAATTGGATCCCGGCGTTCTGGGCGGCTTCTTGATCGTCTAGGCTGTCGCCCACGTATATGCCCTCGCTTCCGTTCATTTGTTTGAGGGCCATCCGGATGCCGGCAGGGTCCGGTTTTCCGTTTCCTTCCGGAATGTCTTCCGGGCAGACCAGGCACTCAAAGCAGTTCATTACATTGAACCGTTCCAGCACGTACCGGGCTTCCGCTTTCGGCCTTCCGGTGACGATTCCGAGACGGAATTTTTTTCCCAGTTCCCTGAGTATGACGGGTTCCAAAAGCCAGTTTTCATTTTCCCGGAATTTGTTGAGGTAGAATTCCTGGAATCGTTTCACTATTTTTTCCCGCGGAATGACGGCATTTTTCTGTTTAAGCAGTTCCGTGGTCAGGTCCCAGTCATTGTTGAATCCGCCGCGTTCCTTGAGTGCCTGAATTTCTTCTTCGCTCACCGTTTTTCCGCAGAAAAATTCCGCCGTGGCCGCAATGGTTTTCCGGTATGAGTTCCGGACATCCACGAGGGTTCCGTCCAGGTCAAAGAGCAGGATTTTTTTGTTCCGGATTTCTTCCAGTTCGCTGAGCAGCCGTTTCATTTCCGCCGTAGGTCCTGTCGTAATCCGCAGGCAGCCGGCCAGGGAGGGGTCCTTCATTTCACGCACCAGGATTCTGCGTTCTGCCAGGTCCGCGCAGATGCGCCGGGATTCGTTTCCGAAGTCCGCCAGCACGAAGTTGGCTTGCGAAGGAAAGCGTTTGATGCCCATGCGCTCAAGCCCGGCTTCCAGGACTTTTTTTCCTTCCCGTACTTCCGCGCAATACGTGCTTACCCACTGCGGTTCCTCGAGTGCGGCCGAAGCGGCCACGATGGCCAGGCTGCTGACACTATACGGCGAGGCCACCGGCTCCAGGAGTTTGATCAGGAACGGGTTTGCCAGCACGTAGCCGATCCGCAGTCCGGCCAGGCCGAATCCCTTCGAGAAGGTCTGCAATATGACCAGGTTTTTGTACGCATTAATGGTGTTCTTCATGCTTTTTCCAAGATAAGCTTCATAGGCCTCATCCACCAGCACTATTGTATTGGGCGCCTTTTCGAGCACTTTTTTTATGAATCCCTGGGGCACTTGGGTTCCCGTGGGGCTGTTGGGGTTCACCAGCACCACGCATTTTGTGCGCTCCGTGATTCCGGAAAGCAGTTCTTCTTCCGGGAAACTCTTGTCCGGTCCAAATGGCACTTTTACGATGCGGGCTCCGCGCACGCGGGCATACACTTCGAACAAAGAATACGTGGGCCATGGAATGAGAATTTCGTCTCCTTCTTCGAGGAATGCTTCCATCACGATCCGGATTCCTTCATCCGAGCCGTTCGTCAGCAGAATTTCGTTTTCTTCCCGGCTCAGATAGTTTGCCAGTTTTTTCTTGAACGCGCCGTATTCCGGGTATGCGCTCACCTGCTCTGCGGTCACGTTCTGCAGGGCTTCCAGTACGCGCTTGGAGCAGCCCTTAATGTTTTCATTGAAGTCCAGGCGCAGTTTTTCCCGTCTTCCTTCCAGGGGCGGCGAATACTTCAATACGTTCTTTAGGGCCATCCGTGGTTTGGGTAATTCCTGATTTCCCAAAACGACGAAGTCGCTGGTTTGAATGACTTCGTATACTTCCAGCCCGTTTTGTTTCATGGATTTTCCGGTGTACACGATGTCAATGACGAGGTCGGCCAGTCCTTCCGCAAAACCGGTTTCCACGCATCCGTTCACGAGCACCCGTTCAAACACTTTTCCGGGTTTTTCTTGGGTCTGAAGGAATTTTTCCGCGGTTTTGGCATACTTGGCGGAAATGTATACGGTCAGTTTCCCGTTCAGTTCGCTTAACTTTTTTCCGGGCGGGCCCAGCAGGCAGAGGGCGGGCTTTCCGTACGCGGCTGCCGGATCAGTCCATTCGATGCGTTTTCGGATTCCGGTTTCTTTCACGCGCCCGGCCAGCACTGCTTCCAGGAAGAGATCCTCGCCCGTGAACCCTATTACCCGGCGCCCCTTTCCGGCGTACTGTTCGAGCAGGAAGGGGACGTCTTCTCCGCGCACGCGCACCATGCGGGAAGGATCCGCATTCCGAAGCCCTGAAAGTGCCTGCTGAACGTAACGCTGTAGACTGGTGTTCTTAGGGACTAAGATGAAGACACTCACTGCAGTCAATGAAAGAATCGGCACCGGAGAAAAAAGAATCACTCGTTGAGCGGGTCAGCGTAGTACGGGCCGCTGAAAGCGGGCTATCGTTCCCGCTTGGCGAAACAGGCGTAGCAAGGGCTGCCGAAGGCGCCCCCGTACTCGCCGGACGTGTCGGCGTAGCACTGGCCCCCGCAGGGGGGCACTCGTTACCGCCGGGCGAAAACGGCGCGGTGAAGACACTCACCGGATTGTGGGAAAAAAGTGGGATTCATGCAGCATTCTTGCCTGCAAGAGTTTAAAAGGCTTGCGTCCGGGTCAGTGGAACGTGAATTTCCGGATGGCTGGCTCTTTTTTGAGGTCGGCCGCCAGCTTTTTGGGGTCCGTTTTGGAGAAGTCTCCGGTCACTTCCCATTCGGCTTCCTTGCCGCGGGAGCGGGTGCGGGATTCCGAGTAGAGGATGTTCACCTGGTGGCGGGCCAGTATTCCGGCGGCCTTGTGCAGGGACCCCGGAATGTCTCCGAAAACAATGCGGATTCTGCGGGTTCCTTTCTCCAGTGGAAACAGAATGAGTCTTCCGTTTTCGGGGTCGAACTGGAGAACCATTTCTTCACCGGTCCGCAGTCCCAGCATTTCGCGGAAGGAATTGGGCACAATCACGCGCCCTTTCTCATCGAGGCGGACGGAAACGGTTTCCATGATTGATTTGGCGCTTTCCTTTATTTAATCCATTACCCGTTCAGCACCCATACGCTGTAATTGAGTGCCATGGCCAGGCTCACCCAGGCCAGGTAGGGAAGCAGGAGGTATGCGGCCGTTTTGTTGATTTTAAGGAATTCACGCAGGGTGAATGCAAGGACCAGCCAGAGGAGGATTATTTCAATGAATGCGTAGAATGGCTGGCGGAGTCCGAAGAAGAGAACCGACCACCCGGTATTGAGTGCCAGCTGAATTCCAAACAGCAGAATGCCTTTTTGGATGCGTTTGTTTGTTCGCTCCTGCCACACCACGAACAACGCAATTCCCATCAGGGTGTAAAGCGTAATCCATGCGGGCCCAAATACCCATGAGGGTGGAGTGAAAGTCGGTTTTATGAGTTCAGAATACCATTCCGTAATGGCCGGAAACGTGAACACGGAACCGATTACGCCTGCCAGCTGGCAGATCAGAATAGCGATGATTAGTTCCATTCCTTTTCGGGCATTCATGCGTTAATGAATGCATTCTCTGTTATTAATCCTGTTCCCCTTCGTTCACCTGATTCCTTTTATTTACTCCGTTCCCTCTTCCTTTTATGGATGTCTTGCTGCCGCACGCGCCCGGGGTCTATTTGTTCAAGAATCACCGCGGGGACGTGATTTATGTCGGTAAAGCCAAGGACCTGCAGAAACGGGTTTCAACTTATTTCCACGGAACCCCGGTGGACTCCAAGACTGCCAAACTGGTTTCCGTCATTGAATCCGTGGACTTCATTGTCGTCAACAACGAAACCGAAGCGCTCATACTCGAATCCAATCTCATCCGGAAATTCAAGTCCAAATACAATGTGGACCTCAAAGACAGCTATCGTTACCCGTTCGTGCGCCTGACCGCGGAACGCTTTCCCCGCCTGGAAGTGGTGCGGGCGCCCAAGAACCGCATCGAAAAATCCAAACGCATCTGGGGTCCCTTCGTGGACGGATTCGCCCGCAGAAGAACGCTCGAACTCCTGGAGAAAACGTTCAAGCTCCGCACCTGCCGGGTTCTGCCCAAGAAGGCCTGCCTGAAATACTACTTAGGGCAATGCAGTGCGCCCTGCATCGGAAACATTTCCGAAGAAGCGTACGCGCAGAGCGTTCAGAAAGTGGAGCAGTTTTTTTCCGGAAAAAAAGAGGAACTCCTGTCGGTCATTGAATCGGAAATGAAGGACTTTGCGGCGAAAAAGCAGTTCGAGCTCGCCATTGACCGCCGGAATGCGTTGTTCTTGCTTTCCGGTAAACCCGAAAAACAGCTCGTGGATACCTTCACCCAAAAGGACAAGGATTTTTTGGTGGGTAAAAAAACCGTTTCCGGCTATGCCATCACCCTTTTTCCTTTCCGCAAGGGAACATTGCTGGGAAAGAATACCACGGAGTTCCTGACCCCCCTGGTTTCCGATGACATACTCGAAGACTTCCTGCTTCAGTACTATGCCAATCACCGGCCTCCCCAGCGCATCATCACCCTTAATCCCTTGGCCCATTTCGACACGCTGGCGGAAACCCTTTCATTGAATGCGGGGTTTCCGATAACCGTTACCGACCAGCCTTCCGCGGAAGAGAAAAAAATCCTGGAATTGGTGGAGAAAAACCTGGATTATTCCCTGAACCCTTCCGGGAATGCCCTTCAGGAACTCCGCAATGCCCTCTTCCTGCCTGCTCTTCCGGTCCGCATTGAGGCGTTTGACATTTCGCATTTGGGAGGAAAGAACACGGCGGCTTCCCTGGTGGTGCTGATGAACGGAAAACCATTCAAGAGCCATTACCGGCATTTTCGGATCAGATTTGATTCCCCGGCCGATGATCCGGCGGCCATGAAGGAAGTCATCGTGCGCCGCTACATTGGTTCGCTGGCAAAGGAATTGCCTTTGCCGGATTTGATTTTGGTGGATGGGGGCAAGCCCCAGGTGAGTGCGGCCGTTTCGGCATTGAATGAAATCAACGTGAAGCTGCCCCTCATCGGGCTCGCGAAACGAAATGAGGAAATCTTTATCCCTGCAAAATCCGAACCGATTGTTTTGTCCAAGAGCAGTCCGGCATTGAAACTCCTGCAGTTAATCCGCGACGAAGCGCACCGGTTTGCGAATAAGTATAGGAAGAATATGAGAGGATATACAAAAAATTAATTTTCGGTTATCTTATAATTGGTATGGCAGAAGGTGATTATATGGCTGTAAAAGAACGACAACACACCCAACAATCAAATTTGGCGGGCGAATTCGCTGTTTTATCCCAATTGGCCATCAGAGGTTTGGTTGGCACGTTGACTTTGGGAAATACCAAAGGCGTGGATATTCTGGTTCTTAACTCCGAAACAAATAAAATGTTTAAACTGGAAGTAAAAACAACGCTGAAACAAAAAGCAG
>JACRDJ010000166.1 GCA_016218635.1 Candidatus Iainarchaeum sp. | reverse complement strand
GCATGCGGGCTTCGGCATCGTTCATGATGGCCATGTCGGTTTGTTCAATCATTTTTTTTACTCCGGCAGGGTCCTGCTGAATGTAGTAATTCATGGTGTCGGCCATCACGATTTTGGGCCGGCGTTTCATCTGTTTAAGCACCTGCATCTGCAGGGAGGGGGAAATGTTTCCGAGAAAGAGGCAGGGAATCCGGCGGTGGCTTTCAGGGAGGGTGGGAGAGAATTCCGTGAATGCATTGAGATGGGTTTGAAGGGTGATGGCGGTGTTGAGGTCGAATTCGTATTTGCCTTTCCAGTGGAAGGTGGCATGCTGGCTGCTGTGATGGATGGCCCGGGTGTCAATGCCTTTTTTTTGCAGCATCCGGATGTGCGCGGAGGGAAAATCGTTTCCGACGATGCTGAGGATGGCGGGGGCGGCAAAGAAACGGCAGGCCAGGGCCGCATAGGTGGCGCTTCCGCCCAGAATGTGGTCGGCTGTTCCGAACGGGGTCTGAATGGAGTCGAATGCAACGGATCCGGCGGTGAGCACTTCAATCATTTTTTCACTTCCTTAAGTAGGAAAGGATTTTTCCTTCCGTTTCGGCTTTCTTGATGAGGGTGCGGGCATACTGCATGCGCTGAATGAGTCCGATGAACGTCACCAGCGTCAAGAGCATGAGCCCGGCTTCAATGACTGAAATTCCGTTAAGGGTTGGAATGAATGCGGCCGCCACCAGGGTGGCACACAAAATGATGGCGCGGTCGGCGCGTTCCCCGATGGCGGGCCAGTCATGGTTGTCGGTTTCAATGACGAGTCCCACGCGGGGTTTGGCGTAGGAAACCAGCATGTTGCCCCCATAGGCGGCCAGTGCCCAGAACGGGGATTGCAGGGCGAGCCCCAGAAAAATAATGGTTTCGGCTGCCCGGTCCGTCATGGCATCGAGGTAGTTTCCGTAAATGGTTTTTTGGTTCCTGGCCTGTGCGAATGAGCCGTCGAGTCCGTCCATGAGAAATGTGAGCAGAACGAAGAGCAGTCCGGTTCCGTATTCCTGCCGGCTGATGAAGTAGGCGGCAGTTGCGGCCAGCGGAATGGCGAGGAGGGTGAACTGGTTGGGGGAAAGCGGAATGAATGCGAGTGCCTGGCCGATTCGCAGCGTTATTTTTTGGGTCTGGGTGCGGAGTTGTCCGAGCATGGTTTCACCTGGGCCCGATCCATCGCTGTTTGGCAAGTTGGGTCTGAATGTGTGCCCAGAAGGGGGCTTTTTTTTCAAGGAATGTGCGGGGGCTGGAGAGGAGTGCCTTGTGGGCTTCTTCAAGGTCGAGGGCATTGATTTCCGTGTAGGCGTTGGTGATTTCTTCGGGGGTGTGGGCGTCCGCGTTGGCCAGCATGGGAAGTTGGTGTTTTGCTGCGAATGCCTTGGCTTCTTGGTTGAATCGCTGGAATTTGCAGCGGGAATTAAATCCTTCAATCAAATCAATTTTGGGAAGAAATTCGTTGAGGAATTTGAAGTTATGGCGTAAGGGATCGAAGGGATGGGGAACGGCCGCCAGCGCATCCTGGGCCCTGATTTGGTCCAAGAGTTCGGCGGCGGAGCATTTCTTGATGGGCTCGTTGAGGAATAGTCCGAGAATTTCCCCGGTCTTTTTGTCGTTTTCATCAAAGGTCATGAATTCGGTTCCCTGAATGAATGGGACCTTCAGTTCCCTGGAGTATTTTCGGAATTCGGGCCAGGCCGCCGCACTGCCATGATCGGTAATGGCCACCACGAGATTGTTTTGTTTGGCGATTTTAAGCATGGTCTGGGGGCGGGTGATGGCGTCCGCGGAGTAATGGGAATGATTGTGCAGGTTGAGCCGCATCCTTCCTTCTTCCATGAATGAATAACGGAGGTTGGGTTTTAATGGTTTGCGGGAAGGGTGTAGGGTTTATTTTCTTTGCCGCTCTTATGCGGATATGGCTAAGGCCGAAAAACCGGTTTATTTTGAGATTGATAAGAATAAGAGCCGTCTGCTGAAAGAATACTTTAGTCCGCGGGAGTTTGCGGCGTTGCCGGACGTGATTTCTTTGCCTGATCCGCGGCCGGAGCTCAAACGGGTTTTGCACGGGTACATTTTTGAGCACTCTGAGCGGGCGGGTGAATTGGGAACTTTGATTGCGAAGGAGATGGGGCTGAATGAAACGGACCAGTTGCTGGTTATAGTTAGTGACATTAATTTTTGGACGAAACAGGCAAATACTTTCCCAGGAAAGCCGAATTACTGTGTTTACGGCAGGTATTCAGGAAATGCCTGTCTAATTCTTTTTGTCCTTCACTATAGGTATTCCGGGTTAGTGCATGATTCCGGCAAGCCTTTCGTGGACCAGCGTTTGATGCATTCGCCGCATAAGATGGCCCCTAATTCAAAAGCGTTTTTGGCGTTAAAACCCCACACGGACCGGGGGGGTGCCTTTGTGGAATCCCATCTGCTGGAAGGTCATCCGCTGGCAAAGTTTTTTGCGCAAACGGCCCTCTATCACCATGAGCGTTTTGACCGCAAGGGCTATCATCGGAAGGATGCCTCTAAACCGGGCCTGCATACGCGGATTATTCAGGTCGTAGAGGTATCGGATGCCGTTTTGTCCGGAAGGCTTTACGCGGAACCGCGCCCGATCAGCTATTTGAAAGAGGAACTGCGGAATAATGGCGGGCGTCAGTTTGATCCACTGGTGGTGACCGCTTTTATTTCCGCGGTTGGCAAGGGTTCCATTCGTTTGGGGGAAGGGTTTTTTGATTATAGTCTGATTCATGCCCGTATGAAAGCGGAGATGCGGGTATTGCGCGAAGAAATTGCCCGCCAGCATCATGCGGGTGCCGTTGCCGCAAAGGTGATTACTCACGCGCATGATTCCCGTATGGAACGTCGCCGGACCAAGGGGCCGAGGTGAATTCATGGGCCTGGCGTTAGGCGAACTGGTGGAAGGTCAGCCGGTGGCCTTGGAGGATTTGGCGCTTAAGCGCTTGGGGGTTGATTCGTTTAATGTCATTTATCAGTTTGTTTCCAGCATTCGGGGCGCGGACGGAACCCCGTTGACGGATTCAAAGGGAAACGTGACTTCGCATCTGACGGGCCTGCTCTATCGCACCACGAATCTGATTGATAAAGGCATCCGGCCTGTGTTTGTTTTTGATGGAGTGTCCTCTGAAATGAAGGCGAAGACGATTCAGAAACGCCGGGAAATCCGCGCGCGGGCCATTGCCGCGCACGAGCAGGCGCTCAAAGAAGGGGATTTGGCGAAGGCCAGGGAACTGGGTTCGCGGGCACTGAAGGTGACTCCGGAAATGGTTGCGGATGCCAAGAAGCTGGTTTCTTTGATGGGGTTGCCCGTGGTGGAGGCTCCCTCGGAAGGAGAAGCCCAGGTGGCATTCATGGCGGGTCGGGGTGATCTGGATGGGGTGGTTTCTCAGGACTGGGATTCCCTGCTGTTCGGAGCGCCTTTACTGTACCGTAACCTTACTGTTTCAGGCCGGCGCAAGGTTCCAGGCCGCAACATTTACGTGGAGGTCTCCCCCGAACGCGTGGTGCTGGAAGACGTGCTGGCCCAATTAAGGATTGACCGACGGAAGCTGATCTGGCTGGGCATGCTGATTGGAACGGATTTCAACGAAAAGTTCCCGAAAGTGGGGCCCAAGACCGCACTCAAGCTCGTGCAGGAAAACGATTCGTTTGAATCCATCATTTCAAAAACCGGCTTTATGCCGGAATTTGATTTTCACTCCGTGGAGGAACTGTTCCTGAAGCCAACCGTTTCCTCCGAGTATTCGGTTCAGGTTGGTTTGCCGGATCCGGAGGGGCTGATGCGGTTTCTGTGCACGGAGCATGATTTCTCGCAGGAGCGCGTGAAAGGCGTCATTCTGAAACTGCAGAACAGGCTTTCTGAAAAAGGAAATCAGAGTTCGTTACGGAAATGGTTTTAGGGTGCGTGAAGAACTTCCAGCCACACGTTGTTTTTTCGGTCGGTGTAAACCGTTTTTTCCGGGCTTTCTTTCCTGACTAGTTTGAGTTCTGTGCAGGTTTCATTGATTTCTTTCAGCAGCGGGAGCGTGTTCTCCATGTTCCTGGCCAGATGGGCTTCGTCAATGATTGCGGTTCTTCCGCTGGCGTGAACGGCCCGGATGCCCATGGAAAGGGCTTTTTTCCGCCAGCCGGCATAGTAAGTGGCCAGTTTGCGGGAAAGCCCGTATTCGGGGTGTGTCAGGCGGGGGTTTCCTTCGGTCAGGAAGTAAGCCTGG
>JACRDJ010000014.1 GCA_016218635.1 Candidatus Iainarchaeum sp. | reverse complement strand
TGCCAATACAAAGCCGAAGATCTCAAAGCCGCCATGACTCTCGCCGCCCTTCACCGTCTCTTCGACGTCCGGCGCATTGAAACAATTCTCCTTCAGAACATCGCCCAAAGAGATTATTTCCTGCCCCTCTCATTTGATGCCCAGGACTATGAGCATCTGCCTCAATTCCAAGATGCCGGAACGGGTTTCCCTGTTGGTCAAAAAAGAGGAGCGGGAAGGAACGGCACTCCGGTCATTCACTAAATAGAACCTGGCACGCAACATTGCATTAGCCTTATCATAAGAATAATCTATCCGGATGCCTGGAACCGGTTCCATGGATTCACCCAATCCGCGTTCCCTTAAACTTTTTTCCCTTCACGCAGGCCTCAAAATTCTTCCCATCCGACCCGTTGAGAACGAACGCAGGAATTTTACTCCGCCGCAATACCAGCACGCAGGGCAGGTCCAATACCACCTGCTGGCCGGGAACCATGCCCGAATTCTTCAGCAGCTTCAATAAATCATCATACGAAACGGATGAAAGCAGCCGCGCGGACTTATTCGTCCGCGGGTCCGCATCAAACACCCCGTCCACATTCGTCAGATTAATCATCCGGCCACCCACGGACTCCGCGGCCAGGGCACACACGGCATCCGTAGTCAGGGAAGGCAGAAGCCCTCCCAGCACCGGAATTTTTCCCGCATTCAGGGCCAAGGGCACCTCGGAAAGCGATTCCAGCACCCGCGGATACGCCCGTGAACCCAGTGCCGCCATAAATAAACGGGCGTTCACGCGGGTTAATGCAATGCCCAGCTCATCCTGCACAAACGCAGAAGCACCCAACCGCTTCGAAGCCGCTACATAATTTCGGGCGGGTTTTCCGCCCCCGCACACCAGAATAAAGGAATGACCGGCCCTGTGAAGCCGGATAATTGAATCCGCCAAGGCCCGGATGCGCGAAAGATCCAATGAGTCCCCGAAAAACAAAGAACCACCCACTGAAACCGAAAACGGACTCCGCGCATGCATTGAATTCATTTCATTCCCCGCGTTTGAAGTATTATAAATTAATCCTATTAAAAGGATTATGCGATGCCCGAAACGATTTCCGATGAATCCGAGCAGGCCATTTTCCGCAAAAAGCTCCTTAAACTGCGCAAAATCAGCGGACGCGGCACGGAACTCATCAGTCAGTACGTGCCCGCCAGCGCGGACCGCTCCAGCGTCATGAGCGCCTTAAGCGAGGAACTCAGCCAGTCATCCAACATCAAGAGCCCCCAGACCCGCAAAAACGTGCAGGCCGCGCTCCGCAAAATAACCAATTTCCTCAAGCAGATTGAATTCAAAATCCCCAAAACCGGTCTCGCCATATTCGCCGGAAACATTTCCGAAACCGAGGGAAGAACCGACCTCCGGCTCTTCTCCATCCGGCCCCCTTCTGAGCTCAACGTGAAATTATACCGGTGCGATTCCCAGTTCTTCCTGGGCCCTCTTGAGGAAATGATGCAGCCGACGGAAATCTACGGGCTCATCACCATCGACAAAGGCGAAGGAACCATTGCGCGCTTAAGCGGAAAACGATACGAAATCCTTGGACACTTCATCTCCGAAGTGATCGGAAAGTTTCGGGCTGGCGGACAGAGCAGTAAGCGCTTCGAGCACCTGCGCGAGGAATCCGCCCAGGAATTCTACAAAAAAATGAGCGAAAAAACCAACCACTGCTTTCTGGGCGCGGAAGAAAAACTCAAGGGAATCATCGTCGGCGGACCCGGACTCACCAAGACCTACTTCCTTCAAAAAGAACTCATCGACCACCGTCTCCGCAAAAAAATCCTCGGAACCATTGACACTTCCTACACGGACGAATCCGGCATCCGTGAACTCATCCAGAAAAGCGAGGAACTCCTCCGCGAAACCGACCTCATGAAGGAACGCAAAATCCTCAACGAATTCCTCTCCCGCGTGGCCAAGGACCAGCTGGCCGCCTACGGGCAAAAAGAGGTCATGGAAGCCCTGAAAGTGGGAAAAGTGCAGTTACTTCTTCTCTCCGAGGACCTTGACTGGCAGGTCAGCAAATTCACCTGCCCAACAGACCACGCCGAGGAAACATTCATTCAGTCCAGCGAGCACGAAAACCTGCCAACCATCAACTGCCCCGCCTGCGGCAAACCCATGGAACTATCCGAAGAACTCGATTACCTGGACTATATGCTGGAAGTCACGCAGCAATCCAGGGCCGACATCAAAATCATCTCCACCGACAGCCCCGAAGGAGAACAGTTCCTCAAATCGTTCGGAGGCATCGGGGCATTCCTCCGATATCGGTGAGTCCATGAACGGCATCCGATACTTCACTACTTCC
>JACRDJ010000020.1 GCA_016218635.1 Candidatus Iainarchaeum sp. | reverse complement strand
CGACGAACCCACGCATAACCTGGACCGCCAAAGCGTGCATGAACTGGCCCAAACCCTCAAACACCACCTGCCCAAAATAGTCGACCAGATATTCATCATCACGCACGACACCCACATGCAGGAAGCGGCCACCCAAAAAAGCTTCGTACTCAGCCGAAACAAAGAACTGTTTGAAAGCACCCGGATTGAAGAAAACGAAATCAGCTGGAGCGCTGACTGACTTTCCGGGTAATGAATCCGGCCACCAGGTTACGGGTACTCTTGGAAACCGGGATTCTTAGCAAATTCACAAACTTCTTATTGGCCTCAAAATCCTTGGCCACAAACTTGTCCGGAAACTCCTCAATCAAAGCAGCCGCCATGGATTTCACGCGCCGGGGAACCGCCTTACCCAGATAATTAATCCACCTCAATCAATTCGGTCCGGCCGGTCGGATACTTACGGATAACGGATAAGGGAACCTTGTGCTGCTCCAATTCATGCAGGGCAATATCGGTAGGCGCATCATCCTTGGAAGGCTTCACCTTTGAAGGAGCCCCCAACGAAATCTGCAGGGCCCGCGCACTCACAATACGCGCATGCTCAAAACGGGTTAATTTGGTCAATGAATCGCCTAGAAGAGGTACTAAGCACTCTTTCTGCAAAGGATTTAAAAAGACCGCTCTCCAAGCGCCCGCGCAACCGCCAATGGTTTCTCCAAAACCGGCAATAATTCATCCAACGCATTCACCACCGCCGGAACCCTAAACGCACTAAAAGAAGAATGCAAATGAACCAAAATCCCGCCCAAAAGAGATTCATTCACAGACTTAAGCGCCCCCCAAAACCCATACTCCGGAGAAACCGCCAGCAGGGAACCGAACAAAACCCCTTCCCGCTTCACCGCCTCCGCCTCCAGATGCCGCTGATTCCGACCCGCCCACTCCCAGGAATCCGCCAAGGAACCCAATGCCAAACCCAGCGAGGATTCCCTCTTGGAACAAAACCAATGCAAATGCGCTGAAGAAAACAAAACCCGCGCCTGCCCCGCTCCCGCCAGCTTCCGGGCATCATTAAGCGGCAACCACGCCCGCTGACCCCGCGAAAAAGGACCCACGGGAGGAACCTTCAACCCCCACTGCCACGCAAACTGCTGCCGGGCCACACCACCCGATGCCTGCTGCGCATGAAACGTCCACGCAAACGAATCACTCTGCGAAGAAACCATGAGCCCGTCCGCCAGCAACTCCGCCTCCACCAACCCACCCATTACCAATCCAGAAGAATCCAGCGAAACCGGCACACAGCACGAACAATTCAGGGTTTCAAACCCAACCGAAGAACCCCTCTCCAAAAAAGACTTCACTTCCTCCACGGACCAAACCAGCTCCCCTGAAGTAACACCAAACTCTTCCTCCACCCCATCCGACTCAAACTTCGGCCAAGCCAGCCCCTGCGCAAACAACACATTCTGCAGCCACAATTCAAACCGGACAAACGGCTCATCCACCCCATCCGCCGGAAGCACCCGCAGGCGATTCGCCCAAACCAACGAATGCAAAAAAGCCCCCGCCTCCGCTTCCCCCAACCCCAGCAAATCATTCACCCGAGACTCCAGCGACCCCACCCCATCCCACTGCACCCGCGGAAACTCCACCAAACCCCTGCAAACCCATTCATTCTGTTCACCGGAAAACAAATCCCCAAACCCCCAGCCCCGCTCCACCAAGAACTGCCGCACCGTATCCACCAGCGGATAATCCGCATCCAGCTTCCGCACAAACGCCTGCAGAAAATCCCACGAAACCGCCCGCACCTCCAGGGAACGCTCCCGTTCAACCAACCCCACCGATTTTGCAAACTCCGGCAACAGCTCCTTCGCCCGCTTAACCCAATGCCGGGGAACAAAGGCCTTCGGAAAAAAAGAAAACCGCTCCACCCGGCGCTCGCCCTCAAATCCAAACACCACCACCACTTCCTGGCGGGCAGGCCGGTACGCGGCCGAAAGCAAAAACCACGGGTGAGGGGAACCCGCGGAAATGGGAGCCATACACCCAATGCAGGAAATGCACTATAATGCGGTTTGCAGACAGCTCCGTGCCGCTGCCACCAGTTTCGCCTGGTGAATACGAGAACCCCCGCTCCGCGGGGGTTGTGCTACGCCGACAATTCCGGTGCCCTCAAACCGGAAAATGTAGTGTATAATGAGTGTATTTAAAAATTTGTAGTGTATAATCATCAGTATGTTTGTCCGCAAAATAAAAGGATACTGGGTGCTGGTTCATTCCATGCGGGTGAACGGCAAAGGGATTCAGCGGACGAAGTATATTGGAAAAAAACTCCCGCCCCAAAAAGAGCTTGAAGCACTGAAAAAGGAATTTAAGGCAGAACTCAACGGAAACCGCTACAAATACTTTTCGGCGGAAGACATCAAACAAATAGAAGGAAAAAAAAGGGCCCACGCGGAAGAAACCCGGAAACAGGGAACCGCGGAACGCGAAAAAAACCTCAAGGAATTCATGGTGAGATTCACCTATGACAGCAGCAAATTATCCGGCATCCAAATTACACTGAGACAAACCAGCCTTATCCTAAAGGACGGCATTGTCCCCAAGGGATTCAAGAACCTCAAAACGGTGAAAGAACTTGAAAACCATGAGAAAGGAGTAGTGGCCATTACCAAATACAAAGGAACACTTAATCCGGGTTTCATTAAGAAACTTCACCGCATCCTCTTTGCGGGAGTGGATAACGAGATTGCGGGAAAACTAAGAAGCGAACTCCAACGGAACGTGAAAATTGCGGGAACGCCCTACACGCCACCCAAATGGGGTGAAATTGAAAAGGAATTAAAAGAATTCTTTAAATGGTATCAGAAAGACACCAAAGGGCTTCACCCGCTTGAGCTGGCGGCATTGGTGCATGCCAGAATCATTTCCCTGCAGCCGTTTCTGGACGGAAACAGCCGCGTTTCCAGACTGCTCATGAACTGGGTATTATGGAAAAAAAAGTATCCATTAGTGGACATTGAAATAGAGGACCTTGAAAATTACTACAATGCACTGGACCACTACCAGATTGAACACAACGAAGAGCCATTCGTTCAATACATCAAAAAAAAATACCTCAAAACCAATACCGAATAGCGCCAGGAACGGGTTTCTCACATAAACGCTTTCGCGTCTTCCTGCGCCTGCTCACGGGATTCCTCGAACCCTTTCGCCATGTCTTCAAGGGTCACTTCATGCGTGGATTGCGCGGAACGCCGCAGGCGGGTCTTAAAGAAAACCGGGAAACCCACCGCCTCACCCACCATCACTCCTTCCCCCACCTGAAGGGAAGTAATCATGTCCAGCGAACGCTTATCCAGTCCCTCACAGGATTTGCCGATGTGATCCAGATCATAGGGGTTGGTCACCCGCAGAATCACGTTCGTATTACACTGGGATAATGCGGTCGTGCTTAACTGAATGGGGCGCTGGGAAATCAGGCACAAACTGGCCCCAAACTTTCTTCCCTCGCGGGCCATGGTTTCCAGAATGGAGCGCGAAATGGCCTGCTCGGATTTCTTTCCTTCCGGAATAAACTGATGGGCTTCCTCAATGACCAGCAAAAAGGGAGGCACGCTTCCATTACGCCGTTCATGAAAGAGCTTGGAGGCAAAATAGGCCACCATAATCTGTTTCTTGCGCAAATCCACCACGTCATTGAGGTCCACGACCGTCAGAATCCCCGGCTTCACCAGCTCCGAGAACGCCACCGAATCCGTTTTTGAAAACAAACCCATTCCATCCAGGGAATCCAGCCACCCCAGCAACGCCTTCGAGGTCTTCTCATTCACGTCCAGATCCGCCTTCAGTTCCGTCTTAATATCATGCAAATCATAGGGACCCATGCCTTCCCGCATCTGCTGACGGAGCTTTAAAATAACCCGGGCCAGCTCACGCTCCTGCTGCGAAGAACTCTTCGGAATAAAGGAAGAAATCATTCCCGGAGACAAACCACTCACGCCAATGCGCAAATCCCTCGCCCGCACCAACCGCGTACGCGTGGAATAATCCACGGCTCCACCCGTTGGCCGCTCCGCAAACGAAGCATAATCCCCGTGCACATCCAGCACCACGACCGCCACCCGCCCCTGGGCGGGCTTGCGGTCCAATAACTCCTCCAGCAGACAGGATGAAAAATAACTTTTCCCGCTTCCCGACATGGCCAATATGGCTAAATGTTTTTGCACCAGCCGGCTTAACGAAGGCCGCACGCGGACCCCGTGAAACTGAATCTCCCCCAAATCCAGTCCGCTGGATTCATCAAATTTCAGAAACCGGCGCAGCATTTCATCCGAAGCAATCCGCACCTTGTCCCCTGGAGCCGGCGGAAAACTCGGACGGGAAATCTTCCCATCCGCAAACACCCCCAGCGGACGCGTCTGGGCCTCCAAATACTCCCACTCCGCAACCGGAAACTGCTCGAGAAGTTTGCGGCCCTGCAATTCAAATTCCTTCACGGACTCGCTGCGCTCAAAATAACGGTTGGTTTTCACCAGGTTATTCACCAGCGCCAGCAGGGTTCCCTCCGAATAATCAATCTCCACAAACTGGCCCCGGTGCACTTTCCCTTCATGATGCACCACAAAACTCATCAGGGAAGGAGAAGGTCCCTCCAGCGTGGAAATCACGGTCCCAATCGGTTCATTTTTCGTCATTCTTTTTCCCAACCATTTCCTGAAATCTGGAGAACCCTTCCAGGGGAATCCCCACAAACCCGCAGGAACGACACTTAAACTGCCACCCCATCACCTGACCCATATAGGGCTCCAAATCCACGGAACCACACTGGGCACACAAGCGCTCCATGCGAGGCACCATAAAAAAGGAAACAACCAACGAAAATAAAACAGGTGACCTCCGTGCCGGTCCCGCCGTCACGTCCGGCGAGTACGGGGACGCTTTCAGCAGCCCGTGCTTCGCAGGGACCTTACTCAACTTTCCCGTTCATACACCACAAACTCAAATTCCCCGAAATCCTTTTTCTCCGTCACAACCCATTCGGATTCGTTGAATTTTGGAAAAAACGCATCCCCCTCAAACTCCGCTTTCACCCACGAAACATACATCCGCCTCGCCAGCGGAAGGGCCTGCGCGAAAATCTCCCCGCCCCCGATCACAAAAACCGCTTCATCCAACGCACGGGCGTTCTGAAGCGCTTCCGACAATGAACGGCAAACGGTTACTCCGTCCGTTTCCGGCATGGAACGCGAAATCACAAAATTGGGGCGGTTGGGAAGGGGTTTCCCGATGGACTCAAAGGTCTTGCGGCCCATAATGACCGGATGCCCCTCCGTGAGCGAACGGAAGTTCTTCAGATCCTGCGGAATGTGCCACAGCAGCTTATTGTCTTTTCCGATCACACGCGCACGCGTCATGGCTGCGATGAGATTAACCGCCATTGGGTTCACGAATAAACCAACAAAGATAAGTATAAATAGAAGTTATACTAGTATTACTTTAGGTTATACTATAACTAAAACAATCATGAAAGTCGGGCCCAAAGGCCAGGTATTGATTCCAAAAACACTGCGCAAAACATATCAGATTGGCCCGTTTGACCGGGTCGTTCTGGAAGGGCAGGAAAAAGGAATCCTCATCACCAAGCCACCTGAAATTGATGCCGTAAAAATTTTTCACCAAATAGCCTTAAGCGGAAAAAATTATGACTACGAACCGCATTTCTATGAAAAAGAACTGGAAGAAAGATGGAAAAAGGCGCAAAAGAAATGATTTACATTGATGCCAACGTTTTCGTGTATGCAATTCTGGATTCCGCAAAAACAGGTAATGCGGCCAGAAAGATAATTGGAGCCATCCAAGAAGGAAAAACCAGTGCTGGAACCAGTGCCCTGACTTTCGACGAAATTGTTTTCGTGGTCCGAAAAAACAGAGGGGGCGAAGCGGCCTTAACAGCGGGGGAAACATTTATCCGGATGAACAACCTGCGCATTTTTCCAACCGACCGCGAAACCATCACCCGGGCCATAGAGCAAATCAGAAAATACGGACTTCATCCGCGGGACGCCATTCACCTGGCCACCATGGAACAACATCAGCTCACGGAAATAATCAGCGAAGACCGGGATTTTGAAAAAATAACCAAAATAAAGCGAACAACCCTTTCCGAATTCTGAACCACGAAAGCATATTCACACCGCAATCTCAAACTTAATGCCCGGATGCGGAGCATAGTTTTCGAGCACAACATCCTCGAATTTGAGTTCCGCAAACGGCTTGTCCGCAATCCGCACAGAGGGCAGGACACGCGGCTCCCGTGTGAGCTGCTCTTTGAGCCCCTCAATGTGATTCACATAAATGTGGGCATCAATCAGCGAATGCGCAAACTCTCCGGGCTCATACCCGCATTCGCGGGCCAGCATCATCGTGAGCAGGGAATAACAGGCCAGATTAAACGGAACCCCTAAAGCCACATCACACGAACGCTGGGTCAGATGACAGTTCAGCTTGTTCCCGATGACCTGAAAACAAAACGAATAATGACAGGGCGGCAGACGGCTTTCCGCCGCATTCCCCGGATGCCACGCGGAAACCACCAGGCGACGGCGGTTGGGGGTGGTGGGATTGCGCTTGATTTCTTTGAGAATATCCATAATGTATTGAAGCTGGTCAATGACCGGCTCACCCGTTTCCGGGTCCGGATACACCCACTTCGTGGCCCATTTCTCTCCCGGAATTCCTTTCGCCGGAAACGGAAACCGTCTCCAAAAACGCCCATACGCAGTCTCCAGCATTCCGTTGGAGTCCGCCCACGCATCCCAGATTTTGGTGTGCGTGCGCAGGTTACGGATGTGGGATTCCCCGGACAAATACCAGAAAAGTTCATGCAGCATGGAATTAAAATGCATTTTTTTGGTAGTCAGCAACGGGTACCCCTTCGAGAGATCCACTTTATAAAAATAAGAAAAACAGGCCAAAGAATCCACGCCCGTGCGGTTCGGCTGACGGACACCATGCTCCAGCACATACCGCACGAGGTCCAGGTACTCTTTCATAGGAAACAAAATTGCGGGAAAATAATATAAAAGAGCCCTCTGCAGCCATTAAAGGCATTCAAACCATTCAGGCAAAAGAATATAGGAACGAAATGACGCATGAGTATGAAGCCCTCGGAGGCGAAACCATGAAAAAAATCCTGCTCATAGCCCTTTCAGCCATTCTCTTGGCCGCGTTCCTCCCCGGCGCAAGCGCCGGAGTCATGTTCGACAACCCGCAAAAAATGCATGGAGCCATTACCGGATTCTCTCCCGCTAAAATGGCGGGAACCATGTGGGGAAACCCCGAAGTAAGCAACGCAATCGGAATCTTCGGTCAAACCCATGAAGATGCCACGCTCATGCACGCAAGCATCATTCAGGCCCCCAACATGCACGGAGCAGGAACTATCGGAAAACCCATGAGCTTGCCGGTTCCACAAAAGAAGCAGGGCGGTTTTCCCAAAAACAACAGTATTATTTGGAACCCCTGAAAACAGAATTATTATTGGCCCTGACCGGTTCCCGTGGCCCGCTTTCCGTGAAGCCGGGCCGGGTTCTTTTTTTTGTACGACATAAGTATATAAGTTAGTTGTACGTATATTTTACTGGGTGATTTTGTGGGAAATGTGACGGTTTCACTGGAGGCACGGACCGAAGCCAGGCTCCGCCAGATAGCCAACGAAAAGTACGGGGGGAAAAAGGGTTCTTTAGCACGGGTTATCACGGAGTCCTTGGAAGCTTTTTCGGGTGAAAATACAAGACTGCGGGCAAAAGAAAGGCTGCTGAAACGGATGGAGACCGGCTTTGATTTCGGGAAAAAATTATACAAAACCCGGTATGAATTATATGACCGGTGAACCCAGACTGATTGATTCCAACGTGCTGGTCTACGCTCACGACGCCGGCGAAACTGAAAAAAGGCCCAAAGCACGGGAAATAATCCAACAAAGCGTAATGGAAGACTGCGGATATGTGAGCACCCAAAACATGGTTGAGTTCTATAATGCCATAACGAAAAAAATAGAAAACCCGTTACAGCCGGAGAAAGCCAGGCAGATCCTAAACGATTTGAATGAAGGTTTCCGGATAGTACAATACGGCGGAAAAACAATCCTTAATGCCATTTCGGTTCAGATGACATACCGCATTCACTTCTGGGATGCGCTTATTGTGGCCACCATGGAAGAAAACGACATTCAGACCATTGTCACCGAAAATGAAAAGGACTTCAAAAAAGTGAAGTGGTTAAAAGTAATCAATCCGTTCCGGTAATCACTTAAACGGCCGGTTCCCTCTCCGCAGGCGCAGTTTCACGTTCTTGGACAATTTATCCGAAATCTTGGAAAACACCATGTCCACTTCCGTGGGGTGCAGTCCGGCCCGCAAATCGGCTTCAATGAGCACGGAAGGAAACGCGTACTCGCGGTGAAGCGAACTCAGTGCAAAGGTAATTCCGGCCACCCGGTCGGCCACTGCATTCACTTCCTGCAGGTCACTCAGGAACTCCACGCGCACGGGGTGATCAAAGGGAGCCGGCTTCACGTACAATCCGTGCAGCTGCCGGCTCCAGTGTGAATCAAAATCCTTGAGGATGGCGTGATTGGAAACATTCTGTGTATAGGGAAAGGCATGCGTGCGCTCTCCCACTTCCAGCAAATAATCCAGCAAACTCGAATCCTGCAACCCGTCCAATTCCACCGGAGAAGAGAGTCCCAAAGAAGGAATCACCCGCTCCTGCAGAATGGAGCGAAACCGCGTTCCCCGTGAATCCTCAATGGCCCCCATCAGCAGGCAATTGTTTTTTTCCGCCAATGCATACAGGGACTGGAATTCCTCCAGCACGGAATGATAATCCTCATTGAGAATGGATTCCGTGCGGGGCTGGTCCTGGTATTGGGGCACCAGGGACCCATCAATGAAAAAATAGCCGGGCCGAAACTCCGCAATCACTTCCTGGGCCATGCGGAGTTCTTCTTTGAGGCGCAGCAGACTCTTCGAACAACCCACCTCGTCTTCTTCGAGTCCCCGGCGCAGCATGCGCGGAAAAGGCGGCTGAAAAAAACCGGGCAAATAATGCGAACCCGAAAGATTTCCGTCCACAAAATCAAACACCACGCCCACCGTGCGGATGAAAACCAGGTCCACCAAAGACAACCGCTTGTCCACAAACCCCGAATCCGCTCCTCCCACCTGAAAGTTTCCCTTCAAGGAAACCACTTTCAAGCAAAAACGGGCCTTATGAGGGGCCAGTGCCCGGGCCACCTCCTGCTTGCGGGACTCCAGCGAATGAATGGCCTCCACGGCCGAAGAAACCACCGAATCCCAGGAAGGCATACCAAGCCAAGCGAAAAACTGCACTTAAAGCTTTGGAGGGGTCCGGACCGGTGCCGCCCGCCGGTTTCTCCGGCGGTACCGAGGGCCCCTGCTACGCAGGGACCGTTCTCAATTACACAGTAAACGCCATTGAGAATGGCGAACGCACCCGGTGTGTTCCTGCGAAGCATGGCCTCCTGAAAGGAGGCCCCGTACCCGCCGGTGTTCTGCGGAGCACGCTTCCCTGAAAGGGATGCTCGTACCCGCCGGACGTGACGGCGAAGGATAGATTTAATAAAATCACGCGACTAATTGAATGTAACCGAGAGGGGGATGCTCATGAAAGCAGTTTTTGTGGTTAAGACACTGGAAGCGGACTGGAAGCCGCCATTCAAGAAAACGGAAAGCATTGAAGAATTTCAGGTTGCGGTCGGAGAAGGATTCGACCGGTTTGTCGGAAACGGAAACGATGAAGATATTTTTGCGGTTAAAGACATCCGTCCGCCCATGGTGGACCTGGCTTACTCCAAGCTTTTCACGATGGAAGGCATTCCCAGCGCCAAGCACATGGTCGTGACCCTGCGCCCCAATGAGGAGAAAATCATCCGCTATTTGTGGGGAGAGAAGGGAATCACCAAGCGAATCAAGCTTTCCGACATCGTGGATGAAAACCAATGAATTTCAAGCAGGTACTGGTGGTGCGCACCGATCTTGAAATGGGCAAAGGAAAAATCGCCGCCCAATGCGCCCACGCGTCCCTGGCGGCCTATCAGAAAACCATTCAAAAAGAACCCGAATGGGTGCGCGGATGGGAGGCCTCCGGCAGCGCCAAAGTAGTGCTCAAAGTTGCCGGAAAAAAAGAATTGCTGGAATTATTTGAAACGATCAAGAAAAGACTGCCCACGGCTCTCATTATTGATGCCGGAAAAACCCAGATTGAACCCAATGAGCCAACCTGCATCGGAATCGGCCCCGCCCCCCAAACCGAAGCGGATAAATTCACCTCGCAACTCAAACTCCTTTAATGAGAAAAACGGGTTACTGGGAACGCGTAGCGCGGGTGATTCAGAACGCGGACATCATTCTGGAGGTTCTGGATGCCCGCTTTGCCCACGAAATGCGTAACCCGGCACTCAAGTCCCTCATTGAACGCTACCACAAAAAGCACGGAATCCTCCTCAACAAAAGCGACCTTTCTTCCCGCCGCCAGGTGCAGGCCGCCCAGTCCCTCATCCGCACCGAAGTCCCGGTCATGAGCATTTCCGCCAAAACCCGGAAGGGAAAAATGCGGCTAAAAACATTCATTCACCGCCTCGCCGGCCAAAAAACATGCACGGTGGCCTTCGTGGGATACCCGAACTGCGGAAAAAGCTCGCTCATTAATTTCCTCTGCGGCCGCCACAGCGCGAAAACCTCTTCGATTGCCGGGTTCACGCGCGGCGAACAACGCGTGCGCGCCAGCGAAAACCTCTTCGTGCTCGACTCCCCCGGCATCCTCCCCTTCACGCAGCTGCCCGAAGAAAAACTCATGCTGTTCGGCGCCTTCAACCCCCAAAGCGCCCAGGACATTGAAAGCTGCGCGCTCTATCTCATTGAATTCCTGCAAAAAAACAATCCCCAAAAACTAAAGGAATTGATCGGATTCACACCCGAAGGAACGGACCCCGAAGCCATCCTGGAAGAGTCCGCCATCCGGAAAAAAAAACTGGTCCGCGGGGGAACACCCGACACCCAGACCACGGCCCGCCTGCTCTGCACGCAATGGGTGCAGGGAAAATAAATTCACCGGCTCCACGGAGGGCCCTTGCTCAGCTTCACGCTCCGCTTCATTTTCTGCATGTGCTCTTTTTGCTTCATGTTCGTGTCCTTATGCATACGCTCACCTCTCAGTCCCATATAACGGCTTTCCACTATAAAAACTCCTGCACCCACCGAAAAAAATATAGGTATCAACAAAGCACATTCCGTATGCGTTTTCCGTTTCACCGCCAGGAAACCGAGTACAGCTGCGGGGCCGCCTGCATGCGGATGGCACTGGAATGGGCCGGGATTCCCAAAACAGAAAAACAGGTCATTTCCCTGCTGGGCACCCGATTCCAGCACGGAACCAACAACCGGGACTTCCCCCGCGTGGCCGAAAAATACCGGCTGAATTACCGGGTCGGACGGAACGCATCCATTTCAGACATCCGGGAATGCCTGCGCCGGCACTACTGCGTCATCGTATGCTACGTTTATGCGCCCGAAAAAACCGGCCACTATTCGGTGGTGAAAAAAATAACGGCCAATAAAATCCATTTCCGGGATCCCTGCCTGGGCCCTGCGCACGCCTATCCGCTTCCCGAATTCAGAAAGAACTGGAGAAACGGATCCAGAGAGGACCCGGATCAGCGATGGTTTTTTGCGGTGAAGAAACCGAAATGACCCAATCATTTAAATGCCAGTCAGGATTAATCAAATAGCCATGCCACAAAGACCGCTCTTGGGGGGAAAACCAACTCACCCAAATACCGCCAGGCATTCTATGCCGGGAACACCTGTTCCGAAATCAACTCACAACGAAATAATCCGGCTGGGAGCACTCAAAGACCCGCAAGGAAAACCGGTCCACTCCCTACACGCCATCGCAGCAAAAACAAAAGTAAGTCACGGATTTGTCTCATGGTTGCTCGATGAAAAAGGAATAAGAAAAGGTTCTTCCGATTCACCGGGCGGAATGCAAACCCGGAAAAAAGTACGCGATGCGGAGCCAAAAATAATCGGCTTAGGCTCCATGCACGACATTCAAACAAGAAGACCTGTTTTTTCAATGCGGAAAATAGCGAAAAACACAGGCGTAAGTTACCCGACTGTTTTAAGGAAACTTCAAAAAGCCAACATTGAGCGAAACGAAATGCGGGGACGTCCGACAGGGCCTAAGAAAACAAAGTAAGAAATGAATGCCCCGAAAAAAAATCCAATCAAAACATTTTTATCCGCCAACTGCGTTTCCTTTCCTATGCCCATTCAGTTAGACCAGCGCCGAACACGCGCCATCCAGGTATTCGGAATCATGTTTTTCCTGATGGGCCTGGCAGTCGTATACCTCTACCTCTTCTCCCCCACCATTTCGCTCACGGAAGAAACCACGCCCGCCGGAAAAACGTATTTT
>JACRDJ010000165.1 GCA_016218635.1 Candidatus Iainarchaeum sp. | reverse complement strand
GGCGTTGAGGAGCAGGCTGAACACGAGTCCGGTGAGCACGTACCAGCCCAGCCAGTTGGTATTCTGCAGGAGTACCATGCTCCAGTTTTCTCCCAGCCAGGGGAGCTGTACGGGCAGCGGGATGGTTGCCCCTTTGTAAGTGGCCTGCATGAACCAGAATGCGGGCAGGAGCACGATCATGGAAATGCCCATGGTCTTGGTGGACATGCCCATCATTTCACTGGTAAGGGAAAGCATTTCCTGTTCGGCTTCCTCTTTTTTCTTCTGGGATGCGGGATCATTTTTTTTGGCCAGTTCCGAGACCTTCTGCTGGCTTTCCTTGATTTTGGCCTGCTGGGCCTTGAGCCGGGCCGGCGGGGAAAATTTGCGCCGGATGGCCTGGGATAACACGGAAACTGCCAAGGAGATGGCCAGAATATCGGTTGCTGGGTTAATGAATACCATTTTTTTCCCTAGATTACTATTTTTCGTGCGGTGGATATTTAAATACAATCATTTTCACCCGAGGAGTTTTCCGAGGATGGGGTTGGCCTGCACGAACTGGGCCTTGACCAGTTCCTCGTAAATGCGGTATACGATTCCGACGGTGAGCAGGATTCCGGTTCCGGACCCGATCGCGCCCGTGAGGTCCGCAAACCCGGCCAGGAGTCCGACAAAAATGGAGCCCAGAATGGCCACGGGCGGAATGTATCGTTCCAGGACTTTCTGGATGACGCGGGGATCGCTGCGATATCCGGGAATATGCATGCCGGATTTCTGCAGCTGTCCGGCCACAGCGGAAGGTCCCTGTCCGGCCATTTCCACCCAGAATTTTCCGAACACGATGCAGATGGCGACCAGGATGAGAATGAAGAGGATGGCGTGCAGGATGGTTCCCCCGAATCCGACTCCGCTGAACTGGGTGATGCTTTGGACCAGGTCGGCCCCGGTCTGTTTGAGGAATTCCGGAAAGGGCACAGTGATGAGGTTGGTGAGAAGATCTTCACGGAATGTGTAGGGCGGGCGGACGACTTCACCCAGCTTCTGAAGCGCCACTCCCAGGAAGGGAATGCTCTTGGTCAGCGAAGCCCACAGTACCACGTTGGCAAAAAGAGCGGAGGCCAGGATGACGGGAATGTTGGAAACATAGAGAAATTTGACGGGGTAGCGGCCTCCGATTCCCTTGCGGGCCGTGGCCACCGGGATGTTGGCATGAATGCCTTCTGCAAACACGGCCACGAAAAACACCACGATGGTGAACAGAATGGGAAGCAGATAAATGTTGAGGGTGGTGAGGATGTTGCTGCCGAGGTTTTGGAAGAACAAAAAAATCAGGCCCTGTCCTCCGAATCCGGCGAACTGTTTTCCGGCCGCAAAGGGGTTGAACGCAATCCATAAAACATTCTGGGCCACTCCGGCGGCAATGAATAGGCTGATGCCGGATCCGATGCCCCATTTGGAGGTGACTTCATCGAGGTAGAGGAGCAGAATGGAACCCAATGCCACCTGGGCAATGACGGCCAGCAGCATTCCTTCCGCGGGCTTGAGGAACCCGATTTGGGCGTAGGCGGCGGCTTCAAAGAAGCAGAGTGCGATGGCGAACAGTTTCTGGAATGACATGAACCGCAGGCGTTCGGAAGGGTTGGTGAGATCAATGGGAATGAGTCCGCCTCCCACCAGCAACTGAAGAATGATGGAGGCCAGCACGATGGGTCCGATTCCGGCGGAAATGATGGTTCCCATTTCGCTGGCCAAGACCACCTGCAGCTGCTGCAGGGCTCCGGCGCTGGCCGCACTGAGACCAATGACGGGAATCGTACCCATCACATAGAACAATATCAGTACTCCCAGGGTGATGAGCAGGCGCTGCTGCAACCCAACCGTCTGGGCGGGTGCCTTCACGGAAGGCATCAGCCGGTACACGGGTTCAAAGGCATCCAGAAAACTCATTTCGTTTCTTCCTCCGCGTCCGGTTCGATTGTTTCCCCCACGCTTCCTCCGGCGGCCTTTATCTTTTCTTTGGCCTTGGGTGTGACCCGGATGTTGGTGAGCTGAAGGGGGACCTGAACGGTTCCCGTGGAGAGGACCTTGGTGAACTCCAGCTGGTGTCCGTCCAAAAGAACCCGGCTTCCCTGCTGCACGGCTTTTTTCTGGGCCAGCAATCGGGGCAGGATTTCCTGCAATTGTTCGAGGCTGATTGTTTTTTCGCTGGATTTGGGCTTGAGGCGGATTTTGTGCCCTTTCACGAAATCCTTCCAGTAAAGGGAGAATTTGTGTTTGTGCGATCCGGCGCGTCCGCGTCCTCCGCGGCTTCCGGCCCCGCGCCTGTTCTTGGTGTCCCCTTTTCCGTGCGTGCGTTGTCCGCGCAGTTTTTCTTTTTTCTTTCTCTTTCGCAACATAGGTTTTTCCTTCACATCATTTTGGCAATGAGTTCATTGATTTTGGTTCCGCGGTTCCCGAGCACTCCGCCTTCCTTGAATGATTTGCGGATGCCCCCGCGTTCGAATCCCTTGCGGGGGGAATTGAGGCGGAACACTTTCTTGATTCCCATTTTCTGGAGCGTGGTTTTTCCGTTCAGGATGGCCTGGGATAATTCCGGGAATCCGTTCAGTTTGGAGGCTTTCAGAAACTCCGCATTCAGGTGCCGGTTGCCGGTGAGACGCCCGCGTTTTTCCAGCAATGCGGTCAGAGTGGTCTCGTCGATGTTCCCGTATGCAATGAATGCATTCACGCTCCGGAGCATGTTTTTTTGTTCCTTGGTTTCATGGAGCAGGACCAGGTGGTTTTTCTTGTGCAGCCCCATGAGTTCCAGCGTATGCCGGTTGGGGGGGGAGAGGTCAAGTTGTCCGCGGATGCGGATGGCAGCCAACATCAGTGTTCCCTCCGGATTTTTTTGGTTACGTCCGCATTCACTTTTACGCTGGCCGTCTGGGTCAGTGCGTGAATGGCGGCCTGAATGAAGTCCAGCGTGGAGCGGGTGTTTCCGTAGGTTTTGCTCCACACGTCCCGGATTCCCACAAAGCGCATGACGTCTTTTATTTTGTCTCCGACCACGAGCCCGGTTCCTTCCGGGGCGGGCAGGAGTTCCACGGTAACCGAGGAAGAGCGTCCGCGGACCTTAAACGGCACGGAGGCCCCGGTGTCCGAACTGGATTCCCATGCCCCGGTTCCCTTGCGCACGCGACGGAGGGCCAGTTTGGCGCGGCTCGTGGCTTTCCGGATGCCGGGCCAGCGTTCCTTGTCCTTGGCGGTACCGATTCCAATGTAACTCTTTCCGTCTCCCACGAGTACGGAGGCCCGGAATGCAAACATGCGTCCGGCGCGGCGGACCTTGGCGGTTTTGATGAAATCCACCAGCTTTTCCTGCATGCTTGGAAGGAGTGCGTCCACAATCTGGGGTTCGAGGATTTTGTATCCTTTGTCAAATATTTCATCCATGGATTTGATTTCCCCGTTCTTGACTTTCTTTCCCAGTTCGGTCTTGGGAACCCATGCTTCCACGGCCTTTCTTTTTTCTTCTTCTTCGTTGGCCTGGCTTCTGCGTTCTTTTCGGGTGTCTTTTCTCATTTTTTCACCGCGTGCTTTTGTTGGTTAATGGCCTGAATGGTTTGCTCGAAGAGGGCCGGCATTTGGGGGCTGATGTGGGCTCCCTGCAGGCGGTTTTGGGGAGGGAAAACTTCCGGGTCGGCCGGAATCTGCATTCCGGCATCCAGGGCCCCTTTGAGGGCGGCGAATACGCGGGTTCCGTGAACGGGCGTAACGAGGCCGATGTCGAGGATGGCCTGGGTGCAGTGATGTGCCATGGCTTTTTTGGCGCAGAGGTATCCGGTCAGGTATGCGGCCGGCAGGTTGCCGGTGGGCTTGTTCCATCCCAGTTTTTTGAGTTCCTGGGAGTGGGCAAATGCCTTGACTTGGTCTCCGGACGGCCGGTATTCCATGATTTCGGCCACGAAATGCTGGTTGCTTTTGCGGACCACCAGACGCGGCTGGGAATTCTTGACGAATGCCATGCGTTTAACGTAGTTGGTTTTCTGTTCCCGGCGCCGTTTGAACGGGGTTTCATACGTGGAGGTATGGCTCATTTTGCTCCCTCCTGGGCAACCATTGCTTCAATGTATTTTTTTCCCTTGAAAAATCCGCCTTTGATTTTGTTGTAGATATGGCGGTAGGGTTCGCTGAATTTCTTGTTCTGTTTTTTGAGTTCGCGCAGGAACTTGCGCTGGGCGCGCACGGTCTTCATCCAGTGCGTTTTTTTCTGCATACGGGTTTTCTGGGTTCCGGAGCGCTTGCCCATTCCGCTTTTTCGGCCCTTCTTTTTCTTGGCTGCCAGAACGCGGGCTCTTCCGCGGCTTTGCGCGTTTTCCCTGCGTTTGCGGATTTTCTTTTCAGCAATGAGTGTTTTGATGTCTTCGCGGGTCATGGCCTTGCGGGCCGCGAGCGCGTGAACGGGGTCTACCCATATGTTTTTGCTGCCGGTGTTCATCAGTTTGGCGGCAGTTTCTCGGATGCGTTTGAGGTTCACGTTTTTCACCTGTTGAGTACCATGAGATTGAGGGCTAATGCCTTTTCCACGATGGCTTTTCGTTTGCGTTTTCCGACGGTTCCGGCAATCCGGACGGCGACGTCTTTTTTTCCTTCCAGTTCTTTTTCCGTGTACACGACGATTTCGGGGTATCCGCTGGGATGCAGGAACCGCAGGGATTTGGGCGTGCGGTATCCGGGCCGCGGGAATGCCCCGCTTTCCTGGTTTTTGACCACATCAATGCCGCGGGGAACGCGCCATTTGTCCCATTTCGCGCTTTTTACCTTGCGGGAGTGCTTTTTTCCGAAGCGTCCGCGGAAAACGGGTTTGCTCTTGTCCTTAATCTGGTTGGATAATGCAATGGCCTGCGGGCTTTTTTTCATGCGCCGGTAGGCGGCTGGTTTGGAGGGTTTAGTGGCCTGGGGTGCGCTGTGGACAGCAGGGGTCTTGGTTGCCGTTGCCTGTTTTGGTGCGGTTCCGGTTTTTGCTTTCGGAATGGGTTTGGGTGCTGAAACTGTTTTTTTTTCGTTCATGAATATCACTTTCCGGGTTTGGCGGTAATGTACACGCCGTCCTGGAATACGCGGATGTCTTTTCCTTTTACGCGGGTGGCGTTTTCAATGTTGGCGGCGGTCTGGCCGGCATCTTCTTTGTTGGAACTGCTAATCACCAGTTCTTTTCCTTTCACGCTGACTTTCGTTCCGCCCACGATGCGGGCAATGCGGGGGCTT
>JACRDJ010000161.1 GCA_016218635.1 Candidatus Iainarchaeum sp. | reverse complement strand
GCATAATCGCAGAAGCAGATGATGTTGACCAGAATGTCCGCCACTTCGTCCTCAATCTGTTCCCGTTTAATGGGGTCCTGCAAAGTGGCCGCGATGTCGGCGTCCTTTTTCCACAAAAAATGCTCGAGGAGTTCGGCAGCTTCCAGAATCATGGATTCCGCCAAATCCTTGGCATTGTCCAGCCGGTCCCATTCGCGTTCCCGGCGAATGCGCAGCATTTCCTCACGAACCCGTGAATAATCCATAAAATCCTACTTTTCGTGGTTGATGCGGCTGCCGGTCACGTCCAGCTGGCCCTGATACTTGCCGGAATAACCCTGCTTAAGCTTTCGGTCGAGTGTCATAAAAACCAGCTGACAAACACGTTTGCCGGCCTGAAGACGGATGGGAACGCTGTTGGCATTAAAGAGTTCCAGGGTAATGGTGCCCTTGAATCCGGAATCAATCCACCCTGCATTCTGAATGAAGAGACCCAGGCGCCCAATGGAACTGCGGCCTTCCACGAATGCCGTCAAATCCAGGGGAACCTCAAGGTATTCAAGGGTCTTGGCCAGAATAAACGATTTAGGTGGCAGAATGATTTCCTGCGCATGAACGGACTTATACTGAATTTCGGTTGAAAAATCAATGACGGACTGCTGGGAATCATCCACCTGCAAAAAATCATCAGAAATACAGAGATCCACGGAAGCCGGCTGAACGTGGTCTTCCCGGAACGGACGGAGAACAATCTCCCGGCTGCTGATTTTCTCCAAAATGGTTTCACGGGAAAGAATGGGCATAAACAGAATGGCGGGCCAAAGGTTTAAAACCTTTCATCCAGAACTGCTGCCGAATAGGTGAATGTATTTTTTGACCAGCAGCGTAAAACGGAAAAACACCCACAAACAGAAAAAACCCAGTCCCTGCTTCAAAAACTCCAGCCATAACACCCACTCCGTCGGCGAATAACCCGCTGAAACCAGCTGCAGGAGATTAAACAAAAGAACAAGCAAAATGGCCAGACAGACCAAAATGGCCCAGAAAACGGCTTCCTTGAGCTTGACGGCCGGAATCCGGCGATAACTCGTTGCCAGCACAAAAAAGTCGGCTCCCAGCAAAACCAGCAGGGCCGCATTCAGCAAAACCAGCAAGGAAAGCATTTAATTCAGCAAATAATAGGGCAATGGTGTTTTATAAATTTTGTGAACGAAATAATCAGTACTTCAAAGGGCAACCCAGCGGTTTCCCGCAAATGCAGGGGTGGCAGAGAGGTCTAATGCGCCGGACTGCTAATCCGGTTCCCGAAAGGGAGCACGAGTTCAAATCTCGTCCCCTGCGTACCCTTTTTCAAAAACGCGAGTCAAGTTTGCTTGACTGCGCCCTTTCAAGCTTTGCTTGAAATGGGAAGGGTTACATTATCCCAAAAACGCTTCGTTCACAAAAGAAAAGGAATTTTGCTTTCAGCAAAATTCTAACGCATACCCTTTGGCCGGATCAGTTCTTCCCGTGTTCTTCGAGGTATTTGCTCAGTCCGCCGGCCTCCGAGGGGAGGATTTTGCGGAGTTTTCCGTCATGAATGATCTGCAGGTGCGGGTACGCCAGTTCAATGTCTTTGTGCCTGCGGATTTCGTCCATAAACGCCTTCGTGATTTCAGTCTTAGTGGCCCGCAGGGCGTAAAGGTCGGTCTGGTAAATGATGCTGATCTGAATGGAATAGTCCCCCACGCTGAGCTGAATATTGGGTTTGCTTAACTGGATCTGGGAAACGGATTCCGCAGATTTAAGCACCTCGATGTTTTCCTTCACGGACCTTCGCAGAAAACCTTTCCGGATTTTCCGGGATGCCTTTTCAAGAAGGTCCACGGCCTCAATCCAGGCCTGTTTTTCGGCCTTGGAAACCGGAACGCTCCCCTTCACCAGGCTTCGGGTGACCTGTTCCGTAACGGTTTCCGCAATATGAACGGCTTTCTTCCAGTTGCTTTCCAAGGTGATTGAAAAACGGATTTCATCAAAGTACAGCCCGTTCAGACGGGAATAATTAATAATCGGGTTGGTGAGCAGAATTTCGTTGGGAACGTGAATGAAATGATCGCCTACCACATGGGTTTCCTGCACGGTTCCCCGGATTTTGGTGTACATGGTGTGAATGGAGACCACGTCCCCCCGGATTTTATTGACTTCAATCCGGTCCCCGATTCCGAACGGATTCGTGACATTGATGGCCATCCAGCCCACAAAATTAAGCAGGGGCTTCTGGAGGGCGAACGTGATTCCAAACCCGATAAGGCCCAGCGAGGTCAGCAGGGCCCCGAATTCCCGGAGCACGGAAAACAGGATGATCAGGCCAACAAAAAGCCAGAGCACGCAGGTATAGAGTTTGATGATGACTTTTCCTTCGTTGGGCTTTCCGATCCGTTCAAAATGACGGGAAATAAAATATTTCGAGATTGCCTGAAAAACCACGGTTCCGACAATCAGAATCAATGCATTCAGGATGATGGTGAGCGTGCCATTCTGCTGCAGGGTTCCGTTAAAAATGTCCTTAAAAAGGATTTCAAAAAACACAGTCCCATACCAGTACAAAAACCCGGCAACCCCCATGACGAGTAGCACCAGCAGAAGCGTTCGCGCCATTTCCTTTCCAACCAACTGATGGGACCAAGCCCTCTTTTTTTCACTCATAAGCAATCACACAACCCGGCACAGAAAACGACCGGAAAGGCAGAAAAAGGGAGAATACCTGGAACTAGTTCCCCAAGTACTCTTCTTTGCATTTATAGGAACAGAAGCGCCGGCCATCCGAACCCGGCAGAGGATCCACAATGCCACTCCCGCAGTTCATACACGAATACTGGGGAATGTGGGGCTGTGGCCTCTTGCCGCCCGAACGCATGGTGGAAAATTCCACTCACATCACCTTACTCAAAGTCTTCGTCCGAATCGCCTTCCTCGTGATCTTCATCATCGTCTTCATCGTAATCTTCCCCACCGTCACTGTCATCATCATCGTCCAATGGACCGAACTCAATCTCTTTAATTTGATTCATAGGTTTTCCCCCACTTCAAAGAACGGAAACGCCCGTTCTCTGAACTGATGAATAATACCTACGGGTTGATATTTAAATCTTTTTCTTTCATTGCAGGAATCATGAAAACAGGCATTTTGCCCCGTTCCCTGCGCAAAAAACTGCTGGACCTTGCATCCCGCCTTCCCCGGCTTCCCGACGGCCGGATTGATTATTCGCTTGCCCCTCAAGCCCCCGTGGTTTCCGTCTTTGTTCACTTCAAGGACCGTTTCCTGGTTCTTCAGCGCAGCCAGCAGGTCGGAACGTACCGCGGAAAATGGAATGTAGTGGCCGGTTTTCTGGATTCGTTTATGCCCGTTGAGGAAAAAGCGCTCGCGGAACTGCGGGAAGAAACCGGAATTTCCGCAGAAAAAGTTTCCTTCATTAAAAGGGCCCGAATGTATTCTTTTAAGGATAAATCCATTGCCCGCGAATGGCGGGTGTATCCGGTGCTTGTGGAATTAAACAAAAAGCCCGGAATCCGGCTGGATTTTGAGCACGAATCATTCCGATGGATAGGCGCCGGAGAATTTTCTGAACTGAACGGAGTCCCCAATCTGTCCAAGGGTCTTGCACGCGTGCAGGCATTACTCCTCAAAAGCGGAAAGCGTTAACTGCCGGGGAACATTCGGATTCCATGCCGGACAAACGGGTTTATAGGAACAGCATTCACAGGCAGGTCCTTTTTGGGCGGAAAAAATGGCTGTTTTCCGAATTAACGCGGTTTCCTCAACCAGGCGTCTGCGCAGAGAATCCAATTGCTCCCGCGTGCGCGAGGAACGGCCATCGGCTTGCGCAGCCAGAAAATGCCACACCAGAGTCACTTCAGCCCCCGGAAAAAGGGATTCGATTCCAATCTGATAAATGGCCAATTGTTCATCCGCGTCCAGTTCTTCCTGCGTGCGCGGAGCCTGCAATGTCTTATAATCATGGATTTCAAACCGGTTTGGGCCGGTTTCCACCAGCAAATCGATGACCCCCTGCATTCCGGCCGATTCAGTCAGCGGAAAATAAATGCGTTGCTCCACTCCCCGGATTTTTCCCCACCGGAACGGAAGGGCCTTGGAGAAAAAATATTCCAGGCATGAGCGTCCCTGCTGAAAAAAAGCCTCTGAATTTCTGGAGGAATCAGTTTGGATCCCTTCATGAAAACCGGCATTCCATTGCTGCTCGTAAAAGGAAACCACTTCCGCCCATTGAAGGCTTTTTCCGTCCCATACATTCAAAAAAAGACTTTCAAGAGTTTCGTGAACCGTTTTTCCCACGAACTGCTGAATGGGTTCTTGGGAAGGAACCGGCGGCTTAAGCAGGTAACGGAATTCAAACTGCTTGGGGCAGGCCCGAAAGCACTGAAGCTTGGAATAGGAAAAACGCATCAATCCGCCCTTGGTTGGATTGCGAAAAGAAAAGGTTAAAATGCTTCACTTACAGGAAATGAAACCATGAAAGCATTCATTTTGCCGTTTTCGTCCGGCAGTACCAAGAACTCCTGCTCCGCAGGAATTATGCTCTGCATGGCAGTGGCCCTGCTCGTATTCGTGAGCGGATGCACGCAGGGCGGAACCGGACCGGATTCCAATTCAGTGGATGCCAACCGCACGGGAGATGAAAACGTTATGACGGTAGCCAAAGGAGATACGATTAAGGTGGATTATCGGGGCACTTTACTGGACGGAACCGAATTCGATTCTTCCGCCGGGCGCGGTCCCCTGGAATTTGTGGCCGGAGCCGGCCAGATGATCAAGGGATTCGATGAGGCCGTCATCGGAATGAAACTCGGAGAAGAAAAGAAAATCACGCTTCCGCCCCAGGAAGCATACGGGTACCCCAAACCCGAACTATTCCAGTCGGTTCCGCTGGAGGTACTGCGCCAGAACGGAATTGAACCGAAAGTCGGCCTTTCCCTCACGACTTCCACGGGACAAAGAGGCATCATAACCGAGATTTCGGATTCAAACGCAGTCATTAACTTCAACCACGAACTGGCCGGAAAAACCCTGGTGTTCTACCTGAAGGTAATGGACATCCAAAAACCCTGAAATCCTGCAGAAAAAGGCTTTT
>JACRDJ010000164.1 GCA_016218635.1 Candidatus Iainarchaeum sp. | reverse complement strand
TCCGTCCGTAATGGGCGAGCAGTCAAGGAGTTTGAGGGGAGAGGCCACGTAAGCGGAGTGAAGCACCTGTTCAATCGTAATGGGTTTCTGGAATTGGGCAAAAGGATTTTGGGCGGCGTTGGCGTGATTCTTGACGGACACGGCCGCCATCTGCTCTTCGGTGGTTCCATAAGCCTGCATGTGGGCGCGGGCCAGGAGCGCGTAGAGGGCCGGGAAGGTGGCTCCGTGAAAGAGTTCGGTTTCCTGGTCTCCGGCTCCGCCGAGCGCGGTGCTGACGTCATCGGTGGAAACTTCGGTCATTTTTTCCACGCCCAGCACCAGGGCACACTCATGCGTTCCGGAAGCGATGGACTGATAAGCTGCCCGCAGGGCCACCGAACCGGAAGCACAGGCGGCTTCATGCCGGCTGGCTGGAATGGGGTTAAGGCCCAGCTGGTCGGCTACGAGAGCACCCACGTGTTCCTGTCCGACGAGGCGGCCGGAAGCCATGCATCCGACGGAAAGGGATTCGATGGATTTTTCCATAACGCCGGAATCCTTGATGGCGGCGGTTCCGGCCTCCACGGCCAGTTCCCTGAATGAACGGTCCCAGTGCTCTCCGAAGGGGGTGCACCCGGCACCGATGATGGATACGCTGCGCATTATTCTTCCTCTTCCTTGAAGCGGCCCACATGGAAGTGGGCCAGGGAAACAAAGAAAATCCATGCAATGAAAGCGGCGACGGAGGTGGTCAGAAAGTGGGCCGAGTAGGGATTCATCCAGGCAGCGGCCTGATTGAGAAAGAGAAAGTCGGCGAGGCGGATGAAGAGGTAGGTTCCGAAAACCGTGATGGTGATTTTCCAGGTGGTGGTGTGCAGCAGGCGGGAGGTAATCTGCTGGTGACTGAATGTGTTCACGAGGATGGCGGAAAATGCGTATAGTACAATCAGCAGGAAGAGAAGCAGGGGGATCGGGGGGATGAGAATGTTAGTTAGGAGAAATCCGAACATAAAAAAAATGTGGGCCAGAAGGAGAAATACCGTTATTTTTCCAAGAGTCGGGCGCAGGGTTTCATAGATCATCTTTATCACATGGATTTTATTTTCCGGCGGTTCTTAATGTATTCCGCATACGAAATATATTCTTTCTCTTTGACCATTTCAAGCACGGGCATGCGGGGACGTTTGCGGAGAATGTTTCGCGTAACCGAAAAAATGAAGGCATCGCTTCCGGCGCCTGAACCGTAACTGACGGCCAGAATGCGCTGACCGGGTTTGGCCACATCCAGAACGGCAGCCAGTCCGACCGGAGTGGCTCCGGAGTAGGTGTTGCCGATGAAGGGGGTCAGCAGGCCCGGACGGACCTGGCGGTCTTCGAAGCCCAGTTTTTTGGCGGCCAGCAGAGGAAACTTTCCATTCGGCTGGTGGAAGACCACAAAATCAAAATCAGAGGGTGCAAGTTTGTTTTTTTTGAGGATGGCGTTGGCCGCAGAAAGCACGTGGCGGAAATAAGCGGGCTCGCCCGTGAACCGGCCCGCATGGCGGGGAAATTCCGCATGCGGACGGCGCCAGAAGTCCGGCGTGTCCGTAGTGAATGAAAGCGTATCATCAATGGAGGCAATAATTTCGGATTTCTTTTTTCCCACAATGAATGCGGCACCGCCGCTGCCGGCCGTGAATTCCAGTGCGTCGTTGGGTCTTCCCTGGGCAGTGTCGGCTCCGATCGCCAGGCCGTACTCAATCATGTTGGCGTCAACCAGACCGGCCACAACCTGAAGCGCGGCCGTGCCGGCCTTGCAGGCAAACTCAAAATCGGCGGCCATGAAATGAGGGCCGGCCGCCAAGGCATCCCCCACCGTGGAGGCGGTGGGATTCACCGCATACGGATGGGACTCGCTTCCCACATAAACGGCACCGATTTTTTTGGCGGGAATTTTGGCCATTTCCAGTGCCCGGCGTGCGGACTCCACGGAAATGGTGGCGGTGTCCTCATCGAGGGCAGCAACGGCTTTCTCCCGCACTCCCAACCCTTCAGAAACCCGGATGGCGTCCTTCTTCCATACTTCCGCAATGGATTCCACCTTGATGCGGCGGAGGGGAACATATGCCCCATAACCCACAATGCCGGCCATGAATTATTTCCCCACCGGCTTATTTTTAATTCCCTTGTCCAAAGCGCGGAGTTCGGCGATTGTCTGACGGGCAAATGATTCGTTGATGGAATCTTTTGAAATCATGAGGCGGGCCACTTCATCCATTTCCTCTGCGGAAGCACCGGCATTGAATGCAATGTTTTTCGCATGCAGGCGCATGTGTCCTTTCTGGATGCCTTCGCTCACCAGGGCATGCACGGCGGAAAAATTCTGGGCCAGCCCCACGCAGGCCATCACTTCCGCCAGCTCGCGGGCGGAAGAAATACCCAGCAGTTTCAGTGAGTCCTGGGCGGCTCCGTTGATCTTGGTAGCACCCCCTACGGTTCCGACCGCCAGCGCGAGTTCGATTTCGCCAGCCAGATTTCCTTCCGGAGTTTTATGAAAGCGAGTCAGCGGGGCATAAGAGTGCCCGAATGCGGCAAAAGCATGGGCAGAAGCCTCCACGGCCCGCCAGTCATTACCGGTGGCCAGAGCCAGTGCATCCATTCCGTTCATGATTCCCTTATTGTGCGTGGTGGCCCTAAAAGGGCTTAATTGCGCAAACTCAATTCCCTGCAGGAATGCATCCACTACCCCGGCACCGCCCAGGGATTCCTTGGACCAGGTGGTGCGGGCACGGACTTTTCGGTGAATGCACAGATTGGAAATAATGCGCATGCGGGCTACCCCCCCGGAGAGTTCTTCCAGGCGGGGGGCGATCCGTTCACAGACCGTATTGACCGTATTGGCCCCCATGGCGTCAATGCAGTCCACCAGCACGTGAACCTCAATCCATACGCCCTCGCGGGCGTGAAGCGGGTGAAATTGGATGTCCTTGGTTCCTCCACCCAGTTTTTCAATGATGGAATTGGTCCTGGCCAGCTCAATGAGTTCACTTCGGGCGGCATTCAGATTCAAAAGGGCCTGCCTGGAATCCACTATATTCACCAGCAGAACCTGGCCGATCATCACGCTGGGATCGGATTCGGTCGTGAAACCGTTAGAGAGCTTGGCGCCCCGCGAGCAGGCCGCCACCACGGAAGTTTCCTCCACCGCCAGGGGGACCAGCAGGGATTTCCCGTTCACCACAAAATGGGTGGCGATTCCCACCGGAACCGAAACCGAACCCACGGCATTCTCAATCATGGAGTCCGCGGCCTTCTCCCCCAGGGAACCGAATTCAAACAAAGAAGGAAATGAATGCCCGGTTTGGGATTTAAGTGCCTTCTGACGTTCCGAAACCGAAAGCCGATAGAATCCACTCAGACGCGAATCCATTCACAACCAATCAAATCCATACGGCAAATGACTTTTAATGGCTCGCCTTCCAACGAAAACATACATTCGCAAAGCTTATATATAAGGTTAATTCTTTTTTAGGGAAACTGCTTGTGGTGAAATCATGCGCTTTTCATGGATTGTTTTGTTGGTGGTGTTGGTCGGACTGGGTTTGAATGCCTGGGCGGAGGGTCCGGACGTCAACATATTAAAACCGCTGGCCGCGCAGGGACCGTTCAAAATCGGG
>JACRDJ010000163.1 GCA_016218635.1 Candidatus Iainarchaeum sp. | reverse complement strand
GGTTACTTCCGAGAAAACCCAGGAACTCACCAACGTTTCCTCCATTGAAATCCTGATGATCAAGTAAGGGCGGGCACGCTCTTTCGGTTACCCTGGCACTTTTCCGGGTTTCATTCGCTCAGAATGGGGCCAAAACCCTATTGCGGGAGAAGTTTTTCTTTCAGTTTTCTAAGAAACTCATCGTTTGACCGATTGAGCTCTTCGGGTGCAAGGGTTCCTGTAAGAACTGCAGACTCAGCGGCAATCATTCTTTTTTCAATTTGAGCCATAAGTTTTCCTTTGGTTATTCCCAGCTTGCCCTTAAGTTCCCTAAGCGCCTTCTGCCACTGTCCCTCCATTTTCTCCCAGTCCCCTTTCTGCTCAAGTATTCTTTGGGAGATGGATTCACTGGATTTCCTCATCAACTGGTTGTTAAGGGCTTTTATTCTTAAATCCCAGTATGCTCTGAAGACTTGTCCTGCCTCTTCTATGAACCGGTACTTTTCCGCCCGCAGGAATGCCCTTAGTTGCTCGGGAGGATATTTTCTGAGCTCCTCTCTTTTTCCCGGTCTCTCAGCAGGCTTCCCTCGTTTGGGCGGTTCGTGTGGCATATGCATATTATGGCTGATTTGCGTAAAAGCATTCCGGTTGTTTTCCGCATTCTTTTATTCCTTTTGCTGCTTTTCCCTGTTATGGATTTAGGCCTTAAGGGAAAGACTGCATTGGTGGGCGGTGCCAGCAAGGGATTGGGGTATGCGTGTGCGCGGGCATTGGCGCAGGAAGGGGCAAATGTGGTATTGGTGGCCCGTACGAAAACGGCCGTGGAATCGGCCGCCCGGCAGATTGCGCACGAAACCGGTTCGCAAACGCTGGCTATTGCTGCGGACTGGGTCAATAAAGCGGATTTGGAGCGCGTGGTTTCACAGACGCTTCAGCAGTTCGGTTCCCTTCACGTGGTGGTCAACAATTACGGCGGCCCCAAGCCCGGCGGAAATTTTGATTTTCAGGAAGCCGAATGGCAGGAAGCATTCGAGCAACTCTTATTGTCCACTTACCGATTGGTTTCCCTGGTGACTCCCGTGATGAAATCCCAGCAGTGGGGCCGCATCATTCACATTGCTTCCCTGACAGTGAAAGAGCCCCGCCCGGACCTGGTTTTTTCGAACGTTTTCCGCGCCGGCATCGTCGCGTTCTCCAAGACCCTTTCCACGGAACTGGCTGCGTTTAATATTACGGTGAATACGGTGGCTCCGGGTCCCTTTCACACGGAGCGTCACTCTATTGTTCAGGCCGCCAAAGCCAAACGGGAAAATATGTCCGTGGAAGCGCTTGAGCGCGCATTGGCCGATTCTTTGCCCGTTAAACGCGTGCTGGAACCCGCTGAACTCGCGTCAGTAGTGGCCTTTCTCTCATCCGTTCAGGCTTCTGCCATCACCGGCAGCGTGATTGCCGTGGATGGGGGCAAAAGCAGTTCACTTCTTTGATTGCTTCCGGTTAAAAACAGTTCCGTCTTTTTTCCGGCGGTCCGCATACCAATAAACGGGTGGCCCGTTCTTGTATGAAATGGCTCCAATGTATTCCAATCCTTTTTGTGGAGGGAGTTGTTCTTTTACCCCGAATGCATGAGGGTGTTTTTTCAGAAAATTTCCTCCGATTGCGTTTGCGGTTGACCCGGCATCGGGACTTAGGAACATTTGCCGGCTCTGCTCTTCAACCAGCGAAAAATTAGTTTCCTTTCTTTCCTTTCCTTTCCGCTGTTCGCGGAAGGGAACTATTCTGCGGGGATTAGGCATATTCCATTAAGTGGACTGAGGTTGCTTTTATTCCTGCCGCCGGGGCGAGGAAGTTCAATTATCTTCCGGAAAGATTTATCTAGTACAATTGCGATCTTTCTTTGGGTTGTAGGTAATGGTCATAAACAGAAAAAGGGGTTTTTTTAAATCAGCAGTAAAATATGGTGCAGTGGCTGCGGTAGGAGCCGGGCTGGCAATGGGTGGATTAAAAGCATTTAGCGTTATTCCCACCTCCCAAGAAGCAAGAATGATACGGGCGTCGAGGGCGCAAAAACAAACCGCAGCTGAAAGACAAAGGGCGGCTATACTAGAGGCTCAACTTAAGCAAATGTATAGCACGGCTAAGGCGGATGGCAATGTAACGTATGAGGAATTTAAAAAACTTAATAAAGGAATGCAGACTTTGAACCCCCCTACTCCTGCAGATGTAGTGGCTGCACAGGAACAGGTCAAAAAACTTCATCCTCAAGTAGACTTAGAACCGATTAAAGAGAAATTTGACAAAGTGGGTAGAACGGAAAAACCTCTTGTGAGACGATTGCTATGGCGATCTTTTGCATTCTTGTTAGGCGCAGGGGCAGCGCCCTTGTTTTTCAAGGGAGTAAGATTAAACCCTAGAGAACGAGGAAAACTAAGGACTGCACTTTCAGCGGGGCTCATGATTGCCGGAGCCGGGACCGGACTTTATGCACCGACCGTGGTGGTTGGCTCTGTTGCAGGAGGATTGCTGATTAAATTTGGGGCTGTTGCATATAAGATCAAGCATAGTGGTTCTTCTCCATTAGATGTGCGTATAATAAACCGCCATTAAACGCGAAGGCGCTCTCTGCCGCCGGGTTCAATAAATAAATGCTTGCATGCTTTCTTTTCTGACCCTTCATGTCTTCCAAAATGCCGGTTTTGTTTGTGGGCCATGGTTCGCCCCAGAATGCGGTTGAACACAATGAGTTCACGCACCGGTGGAAACAGCTTCCCCACCAGTTCTCCAAGCCGGCTGCCGTTCTATGCGTTTCCGCGCACTGGGTGAGCGAAGGAACCCGAATGACGGCCATGGAACAGCCTTCCACCATTCATGATTTTACCGGTTTTCCGCCCAAACTCCAGAAATTCACTTATCCGGCTCCGGGTTCCCCCGCGCTTGCCCAACGCGTACAGGAACTGGTGAAATCGGTTCCCGTGAAATTGGATTCGGAATGGGGCCTCGACCACGGGTGCTGGTCCGTTCTAAAGCAAATGTATCCAGCCGCGGATGTTCCCGTCGTTGAATTAAGCATTGATTCCGCCCTTTCGCCTTCAGAGGCATTCCGCATCGGAAAAGAACTGGCTTCGCTTCGGGAAGAAAAAATCCTTCTCCTGGGAACCGGCAACCTGGTTCACACCCTGGGGCTCATGCAGCCGGAAGCCAAACCGTTCCCGTGGGCGATTGAATTCGAGCAGGCCCTCAAATCCGACCTCCAAAACAACCCGGCCAATCTCGTGAACTTTTCCCGCTACCCGCATTATGCGCTGGCCCAGCCTTCCGCCGACCACCTGATGCCGCTTCTTTACGTGCTTGGAGCGGCAGGAGAAGACAAACCGGAGTTCTTTAATGAGCGGATCGTGATGGGCTCAATCTCCATGGCGTCTATCATCTGGGGAAAGGACTATAGTGAAGGACAAAAAGAATTAGACAGGCATTTCCTGAATACCTGCCGTAAACACAGTAATTCGGCTTTCCTGGGAAAGTATTTGCCTGTTTCGTCCAAAAATTAATGTCACTAACTATAGTTCTTTTCCGGCGTTCTTTATACCAATAAGTAGACTGCCTGCTATTCGAGTGTTTGGATGGAAAATAATCAATTCTTCCGATGGACATGGCTCCGGCCACCGGGTGAAGGGTTCCAAACACCTTCGGATAATTTCGGGCCAGCCGTTTGCGGGCCGCCACCGCATGAATGCGTGCGGATTCCTTTCCCTTAATGCATTCACGTGCTCCATGAACGAAAAATCGGTTGCCCGTTTTATTTTTTTGTTCCTGGCCTGATAGCCGGGACGGAACGGGAGGACGTTCCCGGTTTTGCGTGCTTGAGGGGAAACCGATGCAGGCATACGGAACCAATGGTTTTCCCCTATTTATTCCTGCTTTTTCCCGATTCCGGCAAACCGTTTCATGAATTCGGTCTTTGAACCGTGAATCTTGCGGTCTTCAGAGTCCATGGATTCATATAATAGTCCGGCCATCTGAAGCAGTGCCTTTTTTTTCAGCGGCTCCGGCAGGGCCTTGACGGTTTGATATATTTTGTTCAGGTTCAACTGATGGATTTCAAAGAAAACAATTTTTCCGTTCTGGATGTGGAAATTGACTTCCGGGTGCGGGATTTCAATCCCGGCTTCCTTCATCTGCCTCGCCAGGGGTTCCAGTCCGGGCACCCGTTCACGGATTTTTTCGTCTT
Source organism: Candidatus Iainarchaeum sp. (assembly GCA_016218635.1). Lineage (GTDB taxonomy): Archaea > Iainarchaeota > Iainarchaeia > Iainarchaeales > JAFGBZ01 > JACRDJ01. Next base: position 217 of record JACRDJ010000163.1, on the reverse strand, counting down.
CTTGCATCCGGAACTCCTTTAGCCGTTTTTTACGATAGGCTTCCTGGTAATATTTTCTCTTGAATTCCAATACATTGGTTTCGTCCGCCACCGGCTTTGTGTAGAGGGAACTTTCCCGGAATGCCTTGGGTTCCGCGAAATGGCCCGGGAAAAGCAGGCTGGCCAATCGAAGTCCGTGATAGAGGGCTGCCGTTGAGTCCCGCACAAACGGCTGACG
>JACRDJ010000160.1 GCA_016218635.1 Candidatus Iainarchaeum sp. | reverse complement strand
CAGATCATGCGGGTTCCGGATTTGCTTATCGGACTGACCCTGGGAGCCATTGGCCCCAGCATTCCGAACATGGCGGCAGCCTGGCAGGCCGTCCGCCGCGGGAACGATGAACTGGCCATCTCGGAAACCATCGGCTCCAACATTTTCACGCTCCTAATAACCCTGGGGTTGGTAGCCATTGTTCAGCCCCTGAAACTGGATGCATCAGTAGCCCAGATTACCATTCCGGCCGTTGTACTCATTACCGGACTCTTCCTGTTCTTTTCCCTGAAGGGAAGAATTTCCCGAAAAGAGGGGTTCATTTTGTTCGGCGCGTACCTGACGATCCTGATTTTCGAGCTATTGCTTCGGACCGGATAAAGTGAAACAGAACGCTTCCCTGCCGGTTCAGGCGGCGAAGGCTCAACAAACGGAATGCTTTCCGGCAGGATTGAGCAAATAACGACAGTCCTTTCCCGAAAGCCAGCGGCTCAATGGTGAGAAAAATTTCATCCAACCAGCCATGCCGGTTGAAATAATCATACACCTGCGTGCCCCCCAATAACCCGATTTTTTCATATCCTTGTCGGAGAAAAAAGCGCTTGAGATTAATATGAGAAGGATTTACATACGTGCACAGAGGGCCTTTCACGGAAAAAGATTTCACGGAACGGGTGAAAACCACGCAGTTTCTTTTTTTGAGGGAACGGGCCGTTTTATATGTATTGTTTCCGACCACGATGACATCGAATTCGTTTAGTTTCCGGCGCAGAAAAATCTTGTCTTCCGGACTCCCCCAGGTAGTTGGCTGAAAGGAATGACGGGCAATCCGTCCGTCCAGCGTGGAAACCGCCACGATGCTAAACTGCATAAGCTCTTTGGGAAACAGAACTTATTAAACGCTTTGGAAAAAATCAGGCGGACGAAAAATGGGCCTTGCAGTAACCGGCCAAGGCCACCTGAAGATAGGAAAGTGAAATCAGGGCCAGCAGCAGGAATACGGCGTCACCCAGAACGGATTCCGGAAAAAGTCCCAGAACGGCATCCATCAGGAAAAGAAAAACGGAGTAAAGGATTGCCACCAGGAACAAAAAAGCCAGCACGTGCCAAAACCGGCCCCGGGAGGCATTCCAGCTTTCCTGGAGTGCTTTGCGGGCATTAAGGGTCTTGGCCAGCAGGGCAAAAGAAAAAGAAAACTTGAGCGCCAAAAAAAAACCGAAGAGAAAATAGGCCAGGATCAGCAGGGAAAGAAGCATCAACGATGCTCCTTCAGCCAAACTTAAAAGAAAAAACAATGCGGCGCCCAGTGCAAAATAAAGGGTTCCGGCACAAAAAAGCGCCACGGCCAGGCCGCCGGTCTTCATCCAGTTGGAAAGCCCTTCCAGCATGGAGTCCAGAACGGGTTTATCGGTCAGCATGGAGCGCGAAATGGAGAAAGCCATCCAGCAAAACAACGCAAAGGAAAAAAACAAAAAAAGCAGGACCCCGAGAACCTGCAGGGGAATGGAGGTTACCAGGAAGGGAAGCATTAAATCGGCTGAAACGCCCGGAACCGGGAAAAAAAAGAAAAAAAGAACGTCGGCAATGGCATCCAGGAAAAAAAACATCAGCAGGTAACTCACGGCCAGAAAAACAAGGGTGGGAAGCAGCAGCAGGGGATTGCGCACCATCCGCACAAAAGGTGAAAAAACCAGGCCAAACATGTATTCAATCAACGCCGAACAGAAATATTAAGGTATCTGTGGCCGGAGCGGAACACACAGGAGTCTAATCCACATCCGGACAATTGAAGAGCAACAAGGACCCATTAACCAAAATCGCCGTTCAGCAGGCCCGGACTACTTCATGCTTTAAAAACGTTTGGCAGGAGAAATAGAAAGGTTCTGACATGGATATTCCCAAGCAAATCAAGGATTACTGCCCCAAGTGCAAGGTCCACGCCGTGCATAAACTCAAGTACTTTAAGGCAGCATCGCCTCGGGCGCTTTCCTGGGGAACCCGTGAAAACGTCCGCAAACACAAGAAAGGATACGGCGGAAAGGCCGAATTCACGGCCACCGTCAAGAAACAAAACAAGAAACCCACTTTTTTGGCCGAATGCGAAACCTGCAAATCCAAGCACTATTACCGCATTTCCAAGCGCATGAAGAAAACCGAACTGGTCTGAAGACTACCCCGCATGCGTCCAAAGTGCCGGAAAGTAATTACACCGCAGTAAGCACCGCATTTTTTTGATGAATGTCAGCGGCCCGCGCAGGCAATCCTATTAAATAGTTGAATCTATTTTTGAATTAGCATGAAGTCCAAGAATGCCGTACTGATGATTATTCTGCGGAATCCCGGCATTGCCTACGATGAACTGCTCTCCAAACTGGCTCCCAATTACTCCAACATCAATTCCGCCCGCGCGGTCCTCTCCCGGGTTCTCAAAAACTTTCAGGTGATGGGCATCGTGGCCCGAAAAGAAAACCGGCTCTTTGCCACCGACAAGGGATCCGTGCAGCTGGCATCCGAAATGAAGAACCGGCTCATCGTCAAACTCAATCAGGCCATTAATGCCAAAAACAAGGTCAAAGAAATGGACCCCATTGTCCAGCAGCTGGCCACGCTGATTGCGCGCGGAAAAGAAGACGAAGGCCTCCTCAAAATCGTCCGCGGGTCCACGGACTTCTTCATTGAAGACCTCCGCCAGACCCACCAGGCGCTCCTGAAAGAAATCGAGCACTTAAAGTACCTTGAAAGCGTTTTTCTGGAACAAATTCATTCCCTGGAAGCGTTTGATTTCAATGACATCCGCCGGACGGAACTGACTCCCGCCATGCACCGCTTCATTGAAAAAGCCCTGGAAGCGGCACCCGCCACCGAAATCGTGATGGAATCCGATGAAACGCTCATCTCGCGCTTAAGCGAACCCGTGGAAGCCAAACCCAAGGGAACCAAGGCAACCCTTTCCCTGGCTCAAACCCAAAAAATACTCAACCGGCTCATGAGCGAACCCGCCCCCGCCAAAATAACGTTCTACCTGCACCCCATCATGCTTCAGATCACCGGCACGGCCATCACCATCACCGGCCCCTGCCAGCTGCTTAAAAAAGTGGAAGAAAACACCCAGCACTAACGCACTTCCCCTCGCGGGAGAAATTCATTTTGCTTTAGGCTGATCCAGGTGGCCTTCGCGGATTACTTTCATCTGACCGCTCTTTACGTCCAGGTCATAGATGTCAAAATTGTGGTCCAGATCGTATCCTTCCGCCTGAACGGCGAAATTAATGGAAAGAGACCCTTGAGGTCCGCTGCGAACCCGGTGGAATACTCCCTGCCCCCAGCTCAACAGCGCGGGCGTTTCGCACACCGTTTTTCCGTCCTGAACGATTTTCTGGGGAGTCACTTCAAATGAAATGACCCGTTTTTCTTTCGGAGAATACAAATCAACATAACGGGTTCCGAAGAAAACCAATAAATTGTCTTCCTGGTCCGGGTGAACATACCACGGGCGTTCCACGCCGGCCACGGAGCCCGGAGAGAATGCATTCGGTCCGTGCGCAACCCGGTCCACGGAATGAATCTTCATTTCCGGCAGCGTATGAAACTTCACGTTCGGAGTTTGACGCAGTTCCTTCAGCGGAGTCACCTTGAAAAAAAAGCCCATTTTTCGTCACCTGCCAGAATAAATGAAAAAGAGAAATATAAATCTTTCCACCAACGCCGAAGAAAGAACAAAAACGGAAGACAGCGGTTAAGCAAAGAAAAACTTAAAAACCGAATGTTTCTTTCTACATGCATGCCCGCTGAATCACTCCAAGAACTCGCCCAGGAAGCGTTTGACGCGGGCATTGCCCTGCTGAAAAAAAACCATGAATTGTATCCATACGCAATGGTACAGAACGCAGCCGGAAAAATCACTTACGTGGCCAAACAGATGGAGTCCGAGCACCCAAAAACGGAGGATGTAATCCGGGGACTTTTGGATTTATTCCGCAATGTCTATTCCGAGGCAGATGCGGTGGCTCTTGGCCGGGACGTACGCATCCGTGAGTCCGATGGCCAAGCCCAGGATGCGCTCACCGTTCTCGTGGAACGGCGTTCAGGCGAAAGCTGGGAATACTATCTTGTCTACCAACGAAACGGAGACGAATATGAATTCGGGAAATTAACCGTCAGTCACCCCGGACCGGTTGTGTTTGCCACGGATGATTCCATCCGAGCGCGTTTCTTTCAATTATAGCGCCCGTGAATTGTTTGGCAGCAGGGAGGACCCTCCGAATTGCAAACGGTTCTTCTTCCCCCCATCGGACCTTAAACCAAACTATTTCCGGTACCGGTTTTTCACCCACCATTCTTTGAGGAAGGGGAGCGTGAGGGTGGAGAGCATGAATCCGAGTGCGGGAACGATGGCGTTCAGCCAGGGGTTGGGTACCTGAATGAACTGGAAATAGATGGCTACGGAGAGATAGGTGAAGAGGGTGAGGGTGAACCGGCGGAAGAGGCTGGTTTCCCAGGCTTTGTCGGATTCAACGGCCTGGTTTCGGCGAACAATAGAGTCAATCTGGGTTTGAAGTTCATCCAAGGAGGGCATAATTGATAAAAAGGGGGAAAAAAAGGGGAAGGACAGCTAGAACTGTACTTCCACTTCGTCGCCGGACTGAACCATTTCTTCGGTGAGTCCGCTTACCAGAAAGCCGGCCAGGTATCCTTTCAAAGCCTTGTTTCCGGCCTTGGATTCAACCTGGGTAATCTGAATGGGTGCGCCCTTGAACTGGCCCTTCATGGATTCGGCCACCGTTCCGGACATGACTTCCCCGATCAGGTAGAGGTCATCGCAGTTAAAGAACTTGCAGGCCTTCTTTACCTTGATTTTGGCTGCTTTAGCCCCCAGGACGGTTCCCTGGAAATAGGCTTTATTCGTGAAACCAGCCCCATTGTTACCGAATGTAAGCGAAGACAGACTCATTTTTTCACCTCTTTTTCTCCCTTTTTTTTTAAGAAAAAAAATTTATACTTTAATAATTAGTTTTCTCCTAAATAAAAATGTTTTATTAGAAAAGCAAACCATTCGGGAGTGCTTTATTAGGATTTTTAATAGTTTGTTTCTTCAGTGAAACCACATGGTAGTCAAAATTGTCCGTCTCCGGATGAAGAATTTCAAGTCATTCCGGAAGGCCGACATTCCGCTTCATGAAGGGTTTACGGCCGTGGCAGGCGCCAATGCCTCCGGAAAGTCAAACATTCTGGATGCCATCCTGTTCGTAACCGGGGCCACCTCGCTGAAAACGCTCCGGGTTTCCCGGCTGGCGGAGCTGGTGAACCATGATGCTGAGGACGGGGAAGCCAAGGTCGAAATTGACCTCAAAGACAGCGAAAAGGAGTGGACGATTGCCCGCGCCATCAACGGAGAAGGGAATTCCACGTACCGCCTGGACGGAAAGAAAAGAACCCTGAGCGAAGTGTCCGAACTGCTGGGCTCCATGGGCATTGATCCTTCCGGTCACAACGTGGTGGTCCAGGGAGACATTACCCGCGTCATCCAGATGAATGCCCGCCAGCGAAGGGGAATGATTGAGGAAGCCGCCGGATTAAGCGAGTTTGAGGAAAAAAAAGAGGAAGCGCTCGCCAAGCTGGCCACCGTTGAACAACGGGTGCGGGAAGTCCGCCTCATCATGAGTGAACGCGAAAATTATCTGGCCCAGCTTCTGCGCGAACGCGATCTTGCGCTTCGCTTCAATCAGCTGCAGGCCGAACTCACCCAGTGCAAGGCCACCCTGATTGCGGAGGAACTCAACCGCCTGCGTACGGAACTGGCCGGGTTTGAACGCCGGCGCCAGGAACTGCACGAGAAAACGGGCCGGCTGGGAAACGAAAAGGATGAACTCGGAAAAAGGATTACGGAAACCGACCTCAAACTCGAGGAAACCATCCAGCAACTCCTGCAAAGCAGTCAGAAAACGTTTGCGGAACTGGGCCGGACGGTAGAGGAACTGAAGGCCAAAAAAGGATTCCTGCAGGAATCCCTGCAGGGAAAACAGCAGGAAAAAGAACGCAAAACCTCCAAACTGGCCATGCTGAACCAGCGGGAGCAAAACATTTCCGAAAAACGCAGGCAGAATGCGGAAAAAACCGAGCTTCTGCGCGCTTCCCTGGCCAAAATTAACCTCGAATACGGCCCGGTCAAGGATGCCATTGACCAGCGCACGCTCAAATCCAGGGAAAAACTCACCGCCATTCATTCCGAGGAAGAAAAACACCGCGAACTCGTAACCGCCCTCACAGAACGAAGAGAAGAACTTCACCGGACCGTGGCAGCCCTCAAGGTGGCTGAAAAAGAAACGGAAACCAACCTCAAACGCCGCCAGGAACTCGAAGAAGAAAAACAGCGCATTAAGACTCAAATGCAGGAACAAACCCGTCTGACCTCCGAACTTGCCCCCCTTAAACAGAAAAATCCCGCCCAGCTTCTGGAAACCATCCACTCCCGCATCGAAGCGGCCCTTCACCAGCAAAGCACGCTGGCGGCCCGCCAGGAAAGCATTCAATCCGAATCCAAGGCGCTTTCTGACGCCCAAAGTGGATGCCCGGTATGCGAAAGCCCGCTGAATGCGGAAAAAAAGAATTCCCTGCGCCAGAAAAAGGACTTGGAAGCCGGCCGTCTTTCCGGCCAGTTGACAACCATTGGAACCCAGCTCACGCAATTACGGGAAGAAAAAGCAGGCACTCAGGCCCAATTTGACCGCATGAACCATCTTACATTCCAGCTGAATGCATATGCCCACCTCGAACATGCACTGAATGAAACCGAGCAGCGCCTGCGGACTATTCCTTCGTCCGGCGAACCCCCAGTACTGGCTGAACTGCGCCGCCGGGAGAAACAAATCCAGGAAACCATTCGTTCCCTGCAGGTGCAGGCCGCTGCCATAGAGGAAAAAACCGTGCAGGCCCGCCAGGACGTCAGCCTGACCGAACTCAACGAACTCATGACCCGGTTCAACGAACTCTCCGCAAAACGGGAAGAGCAGCGCAACCAGCTCACCCAGCTTGAAAGCCAGATGGAATCTGGCATCGGACAGGAAGAACGCCAGATTGAGCAGGAAAAAAAGGAATTATCCCGCGAAACAGAAGCCCTGGAAGGAGAAATAACCCGCACTCACTCCCAGATTCAGGAACTCTCCGGCGAGCTGAGCGAACGCGAACAAGCCTATGAAAAAGAGGTCCTGGCCACCCGCGGGCTTGAAGAGGAAAAACAGCGCCTGTCCGCCAAACTCGCCAACCTGGAGGAAAAACAGAAAGAAACCGAAATGAAAATCAATTCCGCCGAGAAAGAAATCAATGAGCTTAATCTCTCCCAGTCCCGCAACGAAGTCCGTGTCACCGACCTGGAGCATGAATTCGAGCCCTATAAAGGCGTTCAGTTGCTGATGCCCGCGCACCCGCCCGAAATGCGTACCCGCATCGGAACCATTGAGAAAGAAATCCAGAAAATGGGCGCCATCAACATGCGGGCACTGGAGGATTTCTCCACCTACGAAAAAGAAGTGCAGGAAGTCAAGGAAAAAGCCGCCAAACTCGACGAGGAACGCCTGGCCGTGCAGGAAATGATTGACAAAATCGACGTCAAAAAAATGAACATATTCATTGAATGCTTCAATAAAGTCAACGAAAAATTCAGGCAGTTTTATTCGGCATTCTTTGAGGGAACCGGCAACCTGGAACTCAGCGACTCCGTCAACCCCCTCGAAGGCGGCCTCCTCATTTTGGCTCAATACAAGGGAGACCAGGTCAAAAACCTCGACTCCATGAGCAGCGGGGAAAAATCCCTCACCGCCCTGGCATTCCTGTTCGCATTGCAGTCATTCCGCCCCGCCCCATTCTATATTCTGGATGAAGTGGATGCGGCCCTGGACAAGGAAAACTCCATGAAAGTGGCCCGCCTCGTGCAGGAAATCTCGCATCACTCCCAGTTCATTTCCATCACGCACAACGACAACGTCATCAAATTCGCCGACCAGCTCATCGGAGTGGCACTCAACAAGGAAAAAAGCTCCGTCATCGGATTACGGCTGAAAGGAAAACTCCCGGAAACCGCTTCCCCGCCAAACAACCCGCAAGACCCGCAGAAAGCTAATTAAACACTTCCCGCTTATAGGGCATACGCATGAAAATCGGATTTGTGGGCCTCGGAAAAATGGGCAAAAACCTCGTGCTCAATTTAATGGATCACCGCCATGAAGTGATCGTATTCAACCGCACGTACGAAAAAGCGCTGGAAATGAAATCACACGGGGCGCTTCCGGTTAAAACGCTTAAAGAACTCGCGGAAAACACCGGAAAACCCGGCTCCCGCGTCATCTGGCTCATGATCACGGCCGGAACGGCCACCCAGGAAATCATCAACGAACTCATCCCATTCCTCTCCAAGGGCGACACCGTGATTGACGGCGGAAACTCGCATTACAAGGACTCCGTTTCCAATGCCCAAAAACTGGAGGCCAAAGGAATCGAATTCCTCGACATCGGAACCTCCGGCGGACTCACCGGAGCCCGCAACGGAGCCTGCCTCATGATCGGCGGAAAAAAAGAAACATTCCGAAAACTGGAACCCTTATTCAAAGACATCAGCGTTCCCGAGGGATATGCGTACTGCGGAAAAAGCGGAAGCGGTCACTTCGTGAAAATGGTCCACAACGGAATCGAGTACGGCATGCTGGCCGCCATCGGAGAAGGGTTTGAAATCATTCATGAATACGACCCGGCCATGGATCAGAAAGCCATCGCCCGCGTATGGAATCATGGGTCCGTCATCCGCGGATGGCTGATGGAATTAATGGAGGAAGCATTCCGCAAAGACCCCTCGCTGAAGGAATTCTCGCACGTGATGGGACACTCCGGGGAAGGCAAATGGACGGTGGACACCGCGCTGGAGCTTGGGGTGCCCGCGCCCGTCATCACGCTTTCACTCCTTTCCCGTTTCCGCTCCTTCCAGCAGGCACCCTATGGAGGCAAGGTAGTCTCCGCCCTGCGGTATGGTTTCGGGGGCCACACCAACACCAAGACCGGTCCAAAATAATCCGGAGAAACACCCCATGCCCACCCAGATTATTTTCAGCAGGAATCCAGACGAACTGGCCAAAAAAGCCGCCGACACGCTCCTGAATGCCATTCAAAGCACCCTGCAAAAAAAACCATTCGCCGTGCTCGGCATTCCGGGCGGAACCTCCATTCAGAAACTCTTCGCGCTCCTGGCCAGAACCGAATTTGCGGAATGGAACAAGGTTCATCTCTTCATGGTGGACGAACGGATGGTTCCCTTAAACCACATTGACAGCAACTTCCGCCTGGCCCAGGAAAGCTTCATCGGAAAACTCATTAAAGAAAAAAAACTCTCCCCCAGGAACGTGCACCCATTCATTATTCAGCCGCACCTCCGCGATGAAGGCATCCGTAAATACAACGAGGAGTTCAGGAAATTCGGCGGAAAATTCGACGTCATCCTGCTCGGCGTGGGCGAAGACGGCCACGTGGCATCCCTGTTCCCCCAGCATCCTTCCCTGGAACACAAACCCAAGGAATTTTTCTCGTTTGACAATTCCCCCAAGCTGCCCGTTCACCGCATGAGCGCATCCCTTTCATTGCTTCGGGAAGCGCACACCGTTCTGGCATTCATTTCCGGCGAACGCAAGCGCGAGGCGCTCGACAACTTCTCGGACCCCGCCGTTCCGTTCCGGGACTGCCCGGCCAAACTCCTCAATGACTGCCCGCACGCATTCGTGTTCACCGACCTGGAATCCGGTTCGGCCAAGAAAAAAAGGATTTCATTCATCATTCTGGGCGGAACCGGTGACCTGGCCAGGCGAAAGCTTTTCCCGGCCATCCTGGAACTCATCGAAGACCACAAAATAAGTCCCGGTTCATCCATTCTGGGCGCCGCCCGCGAGAAATTCTCCGACGAGGACTACCGGCAATTCATTCAAAGCGGAATCCGGGCGCCCATTCCGGCCGAACTCAACATCGGGTTCTTTGAAGCGGATTTCTCGAAAAAAAACTTCCTGCAGGGACTGGCCGCCAAACTGGCTGCCACCGAAAAAACCCGCTGCTCGCAGCGCATATTCTATCTGGCCACCGACTACCGGTTCTTTGACCGCATCATTGCCGAAATCAAGGACCAGCAGCTTGACCAGGAAAACGGCTGCCCCGTCAAGGTGGTCTTTGAAAAACCGTTCGGCCATGACCTTAAATCCTCCAACCACATTCAGTCCGTCATCCGGAAGGCATTTGATGAAAACCAGGTTTACCGCATT
>JACRDJ010000019.1 GCA_016218635.1 Candidatus Iainarchaeum sp. | reverse complement strand
GGAAAGCAAATGCTGCTCATAGGTACGCACACTGAATGAATCGAATAAACAGGGGTCCCGGGTGCCGGAGGGAACTTTTCCGCCCGCGTTTTTTTCAATCAGGGCCGCCACGCGGTAAACCAGGTTTCCGAGTTCGTCCGCGAGTTCGCTGTTATGGCGTTGGGAAAGCACTTTTTCCGAAAAGTTTCCGTCCTCTCCGAGGGGAATTTCGCGGAGAAGGAAATAGCGCACGGAATCCGAAGGAAAGCGTCCCGCCAGCTCCAGCGGGTCCACCACGTTTCCTTTGAATTTGCTCATTTTTTCCCCGAATTCGTCATTAATGAACCCGTGCGAAAGAACTGTCCCGGGCAAGGGCAGTCCGGCAGACAAGAGCATGGAGCCCCAGATGACGCAGTGATGCCAGGCAATGTCGCGGCCAATCACATGCACGTCCGCGGGCCAGAATTCCTCAAACCCTTTCTGCGGGTACCCGGCCGTGGTCAGATAATTGATGAGGGCATCAAACCATACGTACACGCGGTGACGCGGGTCTGCCGGCAAGGGAATCCCCCACTCAAAATTGGTGCGGCTGATGCTTAAGTCCTTTAAGGGCTCCTGCAGGCGGGCAAGCAGTTCGTTGCGGCGCGAAACCGGAAACAAAAACTCCGAATGCGCCCGCAGGTGCTCCACCAGGCGGGACTGATAGCGGGACATGGCGAAAAAAAAGCTTTCCTCCGAAAAATGAACGCATTTTTTTCCGTGCACGGGGCAGTTCCCGCCCACGAGGTCTTTTTCCGTATAGAATGTTTCGCATTCCACACAGTAAGGGCCCTCATAGGTTCCCCTGAAAAGGTCCCCTTTTTTTTCCACGGCGGACAGGAAAGCGTTCACCGCAACCGTATGCCTTTCTTCAGTAGTCCAGATGAAGTCATCAAACGAAATGCGGTAAAGCGAACAAAGGGACTCGAATAGTTTTCCGGTCTGCCGGACAAACTCCTGCGGCGACTTTCCCGCCTCCGCGGCCTTCTGCGCAATTTTTTGCCCGTGGCAGTCAAGGCCGGTGGAGAAATGAACCTTAAACCCCATCAGGCGGTGCCCGCGCGCCAGGGAATCCGCCAGAATCTTTTCATAAAGATGACCGGCATGCGGGGGACCGGAAGGATAGTCAATGGCCGTGGAAATAAAGAAATGCTTCGTGCAACACACCCATTACCGTAGAGGCCAAATTCATTTAAAACCCGCCAATTCACCCCCTGAAGTTTAGAAAACAAAGGAAGGGTGCGGAAAAAGTTAGCCAACCAAATTCCATACCCATTAATGCGTTTTGTTCTTACTGAAATAGGCTTGTTCTCTCCATGCTTCGCAGGGGCACGGCACTCCCCATACGCCTTTTTGACCCTGCGCACCAATAGATGCATATGGCTGAAAAGGATTTTGTGAGCGAGCTGGAGGCGTCGGACAACCCGTTTGTTTCCAACTGGGAAAACCTGCTCAATACGCTCTATAAGAAGGAAATCCGGCAGCTGGCCGAAAAGTTTCCCGAAAAACGCTCCCTGAACGTGGACTTCCGCGAAATCGAACACTATGATTTTGAGCTGGCCGACGAACTGCTGGCACGGCCTGACCTGGTGCTCGAAGGCGCCAACCAAGCCGTCCAGAAAGTATTCGTTCCGCTCCTTCGTTCCAGTGAAATATTCAATCCCCACATCCGCGTATTCAATCTGCCCCCCGATTCTTCCCCCATTCTGCGAAACATTTCCTCGCGTCACATCGGCAAACTCATCAGCATTGAAGGCATCGTCAAACAGATGACGGACGTGCTCCCCAAACTCAAAATGGCCACCTGGCAATGCCGTTATTGCAACAACAAATACAAGGTTCCCCAAACCGAGCAAAAAGAAGAACGCCCGCTCTTATGCGAATGCAAGCACCGGGAATTCACGCTGGTGGCGGAAGAATCCGACTTCATGGATTATCAGAAAATCCAGGTACAGGAACCGCTTGAACTCATCAAAGGCAGCGAGCAGGCCACCAGCCTTGACATTTACGTCGGTGATGACCTGGTGAACATGGCGGCCCCCGGAAACCACGTGAACGTGACCGGCGTACTCCGCCTCATTCCCCCCAAGGAACACAAACTCGTATTCGGCCGGTTCCTGGATGCCGTGCACGTGGAAGAAACCGAAAAAGACTTCGAGGAACTCGAAATTTCCCCTGAAGAAGAAGAACAAATCAAAGCCCTGGCCGCCAACCCCCAGGTATACGAAAACCTCATCCAGTCCATCGCCCCAGCCATCTATGGCCATGAAAACATCAAGGAAGCCATCCTGCTTCAGCTGTTCGGAGGCGTCAAAAAACACCTGCCCAGCGACCAGACCATCCGCGGAAACATCCACGTGCTCTTAATCGGTGACCCCGGAATGGCGAAAAGCCAGGTCCTGCAGGCCGCACACAAAATCGCGCCCAAGAGCATATACGTGGCCGGAAAAACGAGCAGTGCGGCGGGACTTACTGCCTCAGCGGTTAAGGACGAATTCGGGGAAGGCCAATGGACCCTGAAAGCCGGTGCGCTGGTGCTGGCATCCGGAGGTGCCGCATTCATTGATGAATTTGACAAAATGGACACCGAAGACCGAAGCGCCATGCATGAAGCCATGGAACAGGGAATGATTTCAGTAGCCAAGGCCGGTATGGTGACCCGCTTTAAGACGGACACATCCATCCTGGCCGCCGCCAACCCCAAATACTCCCGCTTTGACCCCTACCAGCCATTCATTGAACAAATCAACCTTCCCCCCACGCTCATTTCCCGTTTTGACCTCTTCTTCATGCTCCGCGACGTACTCGACCACAAAAAAGACGAGGAAATCTCCATGCACATTCTTCAAACGCACCGCGCGGGCGAACTCATGCTTCAAAAAATCAAGGGAAAAGACAAGGAAGCCAAAGAACTCGAAAAACTCAAAGAACGCATCACCCCCAAAATCAGCGGAGAACTCCTCAAAAAAT
>JACRDJ010000162.1 GCA_016218635.1 Candidatus Iainarchaeum sp. | reverse complement strand
GCGTTTTCAATGGGAACCGTATTGAAGGAACGGATTTTTTTATTGTGCTGGGTGAGGAGTTCAAGCGGAGAGAATGAAATCGCGGAGGTGCCTTCGCGGAGCAGGAACTCCATCACCAGTGAGTTCAGACGGAGCATTTCAGAATGGGTTTTGGCAAAGCCTTCGCGGTGGCGGGCGGAGCGGACTCCGTTCCGGATGCCGTATTCAAGCACGGTCTGGTGGCCGAAGGGACCGGCTCCATGAACGAGGAGAATTTTCCACGAAGGGTTTTTATGTATAAATTTGGCGAGGGTTTTGGATGTCTGACGGAGAACCCGTGCGTTGATTTTTTTCCGGCCGGCAGACTTGGCGGTGAGAGCACTGCCGCCGAGTTTGAGGAGAATGAGGTTCATGCGAAAATTGGATGCGAACTTTTTTTTAATGAACGTAATCGTGCGCTCAGGCTTTCCATTCTTTGATGTCGAAGAGCATGAAGCGGACGTGGTGAGGGGAGTCGAGGGGCAGGTGGATGCGGGGAACGGTGGCGCCCATAATGTCTTCCTGTTCACAGAGTTGGTCAAAGTCGGAGGAAACCAGTAGTTTTTTATCGAGAAAGGGAACCGTCCAGAATTCTTCGAAGGCTTCCCGGAGCCATTCTTTGTGTTTGGGATTTCGTGCCACAAATTCGCGGATGGACTGGGTGTTGTGGTATTCGAAGAGGATGCGGTCGGGGGTGGCGGCCACCACGCGGGGAAAAGAGTATTCCACACGGGTTCCTTTCAGTTTGGGGTTCTGGTGTGCAATGACGTGAATTTTTCCTTCGCCTTTTTCGAGGATGGTTTCGGCTTCCTTGATTCCGTCCTCTTTGGCCTTTTTTGTGCCCGCGTATTGTTTGAGGAAATAATCGCGTCCGTTGATTTTGGCTGCGAAGTAATTGGAGCCTGGAACGGAATGAGGAAGCTTGGCCCACTGATAATTCATGGGTTTGGAAAGAATGGTGAGTTCGCGGAGTTCGGCCAGGGAACTGAAGGGAACGAATACGCGGGGGTTGGGTTTGCCGGGAAGGTCCAGGTGAAATCCGTGCGGGGTTTGCTTGAGAATTTTTCCGTTGTTTTCGACAAGAAAGCGGCCCAGGCTTTGGAGAATCTTGCGGTGAATGACATCTGCAGGGGTGCGGGGAACACGCTTGACGCGGAACTTGGATTTGCGTTTTTCCGCCAGGTGAGGGTTGAGCTGTTTTCCCTTTTTTGTACTAATGAATTGCGTCATGACAGCGTATGGGAAATTGCAATGTTGACTTAAATAATTAGTGCGGTCGGGAGGCTTGTGGCTGTTTGGTTTGCGGCCAATGAATCAGTGGAGGGTGGCCGGAATGCAGGCATATCCGAGGCGTTGAAGCGCGTGCTGAATTTTTTTCTGTTCACGGAAATTGGAGGCCAGCACCAGCACGTTTCCGCCCAGTCCGGCTCCGGTGATTTTGGCGCCCAACGCGCCTTCATGAAGCGCGGAGAGGGTGATTTTGTTCAGGGTTGAATTGGATACACCGATTTGCTGGAGGAGTTCCTGGTTTTGGTTCATGAGTGTGCCGAGAAGGGAAAGGTCTCCGTTTTGGAGGGCCCGGAGGGCATCGGATGCGAGGCGACGGTATTCCTTAAAGAGGCGACGGAATAATGCTGGATTTTTTTGCTTGCGGCGGCGGACGCGGGCAACGGCTTTCTTGGTGGATCCGTGGATGCCGGAATTCACGAGAATGCAGGGAAGGGGTTTTGAGGGATGAAGGAACTTGGTTTGGTTTTTGGGCTTTTTTTTCTGGAACCAGAAGAGGCCGCCGTACGTGGCTGCGGTGTTGTCGATTCCGCTGGGGGTCTGATGGAATATTTTTTCGCATTTGAAGGCGATCGAATTGATTTCGTTGTCGGAGAGGTTTTTTTTGAAGTGATGACTGAGCGCGCGGGTGATGGCCACGCTGAGTGCGGCGCTGGAGCCCAGGCCCCCGTTGGAGGGGATGGTGGTGCGGACTTCGATGAGAAATCGTTTAGTGAAAGGAATGCGGAGCTGGGCCAGAATCATCCGGCCGATCTTGGAAACGCTGGCGGACCTGTTTTTGAGAACGTTGAGCGGTTGCTGGTGCCAGGGGCAGTGAAGGAATATTCCCTGGTTGTTTTTTTTGATCCGGGCGGTCGCATGCAGGGGCAAGCCGGCCACAATGCCGGGAAGCCCGAAGACCACGAAGTGTTCCCCGAAGAGGATGGCTTTCGCGTAACCGGCGTTGACGGCGTGCATGATTAGGCCTTCTTGGTTTCAGAAAGCACTTTGAATTTGTATCCGTAGGCGATGGGGCCTTCGGGGTCGATGTCGCTGATTTTGCGGAATACTTTTTGCACGCGGGCGCCGGTGCGGATGGTGTCCGCGGAGGAGTCCACGATCTGGGTGAGAATGCGGGCCGAATTGGGAAGTTCCACCAGCGCCATGAAGTAAGGGGTTTCGTGTTCGAATCCGGCGGGGCCGCTGAATACTTCGGTGAAGGAAATTATTTTTCCGGAGCGGGGCATGGGAACGTGTTTGAGTTTGGCTTTGATTCCGCAGGCGGGGCAGACGGTGCGGGGCGGGAAGAATTCCTGGTGGCAGGTCAGGCATTGGTTGCCGTCTAGGTTGTATCGCTGGTTGGATTTTCGCCAGATGGAGGGAATGGAGGTCATGATTTCACCTGAGTTTGCGGAATGCGTGCATCACGACGGTGGCACCGCTGCCGCCGACGTTGTGGGTTAAACCGGTTTTGGGATTGTCCAGCTGACGGCTGCCGGCTTCGCCGTTGAGCTGCAGGAACGCCTCAATGGCCTGGGCGATTCCGGTGGCGCCCACCGGGTGGCCTTTGCCTTTGAGTCCGCCGGAAGTGTTGATGGGGAGATTGCCGTCCCGTGCGGTTTTTCCTTCCAGGGCGGCCGGGCCTCCGGCGCCTTTTTTGAAGAACCCGATGTCTTCGGTGGCCATGATTTCGGCGATGGTGAAACAGTCGTGGACTTCCGTAAAAGAAATGTCGGACAGTTTGAGTTTGGACTGCAAGAGCAGGGAGCGGGTGGCGGCCTGGGTGGCTGGAATTCCGGTGAGGGTGGAGCGTCCGGTGAGGGCCAGGGAGTCGCTGGCCTGCGCGGAGCCGATGATTTCAATCGCACGCGTGGAGAACTTTCTGGCGCGGGTTGATTCCATAAGGACCATGGCGGCGGCTCCG
>JACRDJ010000158.1 GCA_016218635.1 Candidatus Iainarchaeum sp. | reverse complement strand
TTTTTTGCCCGCGTTCAGCCAATCGTCAGCGAGTTTGAAGGCGATGGTGATCGCGCCTTCTTGCGCTTCGCTGGCTTCGAGCACACGGGCCATCAGCACCGGGCCCATTTCGGTGACGGTGGTGCGGATCTTGGTGCTTTGGTCCTCCATGGAAACCTGCGCACAGAATTCATCCAGGCAGTAATCGCTTTGTCCGACCAGGATGGTGCGGGTTCTGGCCTGCGCGTAAAGCGCCTGCTTGCCGGAGGTGTTCTCGCTGGTTCCCAAATCCGCGTCGGCCGGATCGCGGGTAAATCCGCCGGAACTGGTCCATCCCCGGTAATGCAGTTCCAGCAGGGAGCCCGCGGAAGCGGTTTCGCGGACTACAATCTCTGCCTGGATTTCGTACACGGCTCCCTGAACGGGGTTCTCCATTATTCCGTTCGCCCACTTGGCTTCGGAGGAAGTGTAATGCTGGGCATCAATGGAGAGTCCCTTGGGGGGATTGAAGCTGGTTCCCTTGCGGAGCTGGCCGGCCGCCGAAGTGACTTCGGTAATGTAAATCAGGTCCTTTTCGATGGCATTCGCGGAGCCTGTGCGGATGTGGAATCCGGCTTCGCGGGCCGAGGAACTGCGGGGGAGACGGAGCCGGAATTCGGCGGTGTAACGCTGACCGGGCTCCAATGCATTGGATACTTCCGTTTCGCCGGAGCGGATGCGGGTCAATACCATCTGCAGTGAATTGCTGACGGATTCGAGTTCAATGGTTTTGCGGACCGTCACATCTTTCTGAACCGCCAGTGGTGCGCTCACAAACGTGGAGAGCGTTTTTTCGCTGACTACCAAGAACAGTTTTTTGTCCGCACGGGCCTCCAATTCCATGAGTCCCTTGGCGTCGGTTAGTTTTCCGGAAAGCGAATCCATTTTCTGTCCGGAGAATGCATCGTACACGTCCACGCTGGCCCCACTCACCGGCTGCTTCTGGCTGGTGAGCACGTGCAGTTCCACTTTCCCGCTGCCGATGAATACGGTGACTTCCGTGCTGTTTTCCTGCCGGGGCACGATGTCCACCCGCTTGGGGGTGCTTTGACCGAATCCCGGAACCGAGGCCACCACGTAATAAATGCTCTGGTCCAGCCGCTCAAAAACGATTTTTCCGTTTTCGCCCGTTGTCTTCTCATGCCCGGACGGCGTGGCATCCTCTAAAAGCAGTTTCACCAGCGCTCCTGAAAGCGGGGTTCCCCGTTCATCCACCACACTGACCACCAGGGCCTGACTGTTCTCCAGGCTTTCCTTTTCAAGCAGAATGGTGGTGGTTCCCTCGGACGGGAAGAGCTTGTCCTGTCTTCCGATGAGGTACCCGGTTTTGTCCACCGTGACGGAGTAAGCATTGGTTTCCCCGACCTTGAATTCAACGAACCCGCGGGCATCCGAGTACTCGGTGTTGATTTCACGGTTGTCCTGCGAAAGCGTGACCTGGGCCCCTTCCACGGGGACATTTCCCTCTTTTTCCTTAATGAGCAGTTTGATGCTTCCCGCAATTTTTTCCTCCAATGCAACCGTGAAAGACGTGGTGGTCTGGGCCAGCACGTCCCTGATGCTGCCGGCTCCATACCCGTCAAACTCCGCGAATTTTCCAAGCGGATCATAAGTGCTCACATAATAGCGTCCGACCGGAACATCTGCAAACTCCACGGAACCCGTACCCAGGGTTACCTTCGTGAACAAGGGCGTTCCCGGATTGCCGGCATCCGATAAACTGACCTGAATGCCTTCCAGGGAATTCATCTGCCTGTCCGTGACCGAAACGTTCACACGTCCGCCCGGAACGCTTTTTTCCTCCAATGCAACCGTCAGAGAAAACGCGTCAGGAGCCAGGAACGTGTTTGAAAGCACCACATCCGAAGAGACAGGTTCCACGGTGAGCCCGCCGCAGTCCGCGGGCACTTCCACCTCTATCTGCCCTTCTTCCGTTGAAAAAATCTGCTCAAATGCGGCCTGTGCACAGGAAAGCCGCACGCTGATGGACCCACTGACCGCTTCCTGGGTGCCGGCCTTCACGAATGAAATGGTCTTGGTTTGGGTTTCCTTTTTCGACGAAAGCGTTAAACTGATCTGTGCGGAATCCTTGGAAAACGTGAACGTCTGCGGGGAAGCCTCATACCCTTCCTTGGATGCCCGCACTTCCACGGAGGCCCCGAAAGGAATGCTTTCAGCCGTCTGAACGGATCCCGTGGATGCCGTTACGGCATTAACGGTTTTTCCCGAAAACCCCAGGGTTACGCTCACGCCAGCCAACGGATTGTTGTTCTCATCCACCGCAAAAATGCTGGCCGGGGCTCCGGTGGGAGCGGCCAAAAAAAGCCAGGCACCGCCCACTATTAACGCCAAAAGCAATGTGAATACGGGGAATGCGGGAATGCCCGCGCCCTCCAAGGGATCAATGATTTTGTAAACGGGAATTCCGGCCTTATCCAGCCCGTCCATCAGGGAATAAAACCCATTCTCCAAGGACACATAGAAATTCTTAATTGAATCCATTAATCCCATGCATGCACCATTTCACTATTCACGGGCCCAAATTAAGATGCATTAATTGATTTATAAAGATAGTGCCCACCAGTTTCGCCTGGTGGATACGAGTGCCCCATCGTTTTCGTCCGATGCTGTCGAGAACCCCCGCTCCGCGGGAGTTGAGCTACGCCGTTTTCGTCCGGCGGTACCGAGTGCCCATGCTGTGCATGGCCAGTGCTTCGCCTGCCGCTTCCGATCGGCAGTGCCGGTGGATCGTGCTCCGCACGGGCCTTACTCTATGGCACTATGCTTGCGGTCGTCAGCCCGGAACGCATTTGTCTGAGGAACCCGCCGGATTCTGTTCCGTGGTGCAGCTTCCGCCGCCTCCGAATGCCGGCGGAGTCATTTCATACCCGAGTTGGAAAAAATACCGGGTGGTTTCCTTCTTGCTGATTATGAATAACGGGTCGTCGTCTTTGAATGAAGCAAACACCCTGACCTGTTCAGGGGCCGCACAGTAAAGCCCTACGTCCGTCCCTTGCTGGGTGAAGGTCCGCGTTTTTTCCGTATCCAAAATGGTCAGGACACTGGGGGCCGGATCGCTTTCCATCCCGAATAATCCATCACTGAACCCGCTGTTCCCGGAAACCTGTTGAATGCGTTCATTGATAAGAGTCCTGGCCACATCGATGACTGCATTGTTGACGCTGCCTTGACTGACGGAAGAATAACTGGTTCCGCTGTAGGGTGTATTAAGGCCGATGGATGCATCACAGGCCGCATTCCATTCGCCGGCCGGCTCCCGCAGGGGGTCTTCGCGGGGCGAGCAGGGAAACGATGCATCACAGAACCCAAGCCGGAGGCGCCCGATGTCTTCCATGAACCCGTTTCCCGTCAGCATTTTTCCGAACGCGTGCGCGGCCGCCATGGCCTTGAAAATGCGCAGGGGTACATAGAGCCGGATTTTTCCGCGCGGAATCAGGGGCTGGGAGAGACTGCGGTTCGTGCGCGTGCTCTTCACTTCAATGAACGGAAGCTTCTCGTAATCGGCATCCGGAATGGAAGCAAAATCCAGCAGCAGGTAAAACGAGCCCTCGCAGTCCTTCCAGTCCGGAACAGCGGAGTCATCGTTTCCGCAGTTGTTGATGAAGAGGAACTGTTTGTTTTCCCGGGAGTTAACGAATACTTTCTGGATGGTGTCCACGAATTCGTCCGTGTGCTCCGTGTGCTTGACGCTCACGATGTACCCGCGCGGGTCGAGCGTGTTCGTGGCCAACGTGGGCAGGTGCAAAGACATCCGGCGCGCGAACTTAACCCCGTTCGTGGAAACGAACTGATCCTGAACGCCGTTCTTGAGTTTCTGCCAGTTGTCTTCCTTCATGTCAAGCGAGATGTAGTTGGGGGTGAGACCGGAGCGCTGTTTGCTGAAGTATTCCTCCATTTCCTGGCGGATGGAGTAATTGAATGTCTGCAGCACGTCCGCGCGCGCCATGTCCGTAATGGCCTGCATGCGTTCCTGTTCCTGGCGTTCTTCGAGCACGGAAAGAATGCTGTTCTCACTCGCCACCATGCTGTTCACCAGCAAAGCGCTCAATACAATGAGCACCACCGCCACCAGGGCAGTGAAAAGCGTGAAACCCTTTTCATTCATGCAAAAGAAACGGCGGGGAAGGATTTAAGGGTATTCTCTTAATCGTGCGGAGCACGCACTACTGAAGGCAGTGCACCGGTACCGCCGATCGGAAGCGGCGTGGGAAGGATTTAAGGATAACGGACTGCGGTCCGAATTCCACACTGCGGATTTCTTTCCTTCAACAAAGATTTAAATATGTAATACACACAACATATTTGTATGACATTGCAGGTTGTGGTTTCGGATTCCTCCACACTGATCCTGTTGGTCAAGGCCGGGCTGGTGGACACACTGACCAGGCGTTCCCTTGTTTTTATCCCAAAAGTGGTTTTTGAAGAGTGCGTGATTTTGGGAAAGGGGAAAGGGCGATGGGATGCATTCCTTATTGAGCAGCTGGCTGACCGTCAGCAGGTGAAGATAAAAGACCCGTCAAAAAAAATTCTTGAACGGATTTCGGCGGACTTCAATCTTCACAGGGGTGAACGGCATGCGATTGCGCTCGCGCTTGAACTGAATGCGGAGTTTCTGCTCACGGATGACTACAAGGCCATGAATGCCTGCAAAGTTCTGGGAATCCGGTTCGTTAATGCGGTTTCACTGCTGCTGGCTTTGCATGAAAAAGGCGTTTTGGGAGAGAAACCGGCTCTCTTGGCTCTTGAAAAACTGTCTGAATTCGGCTGGTACGCTCCTGCCATTATATTGAACATCCGACAAAAAATCGGAGAGGTGAAAAAATGAAGCAACTCACGTCCCTGCGGCTTAATGCCCAAGATACCCGGAAAGCGAAGGAGCTGGCTGGACTGCTCCGGTTTGATCATTCGGTGGTCATGAGAACGGCTGTTGAAATCGGGCTCAGAAAATTCAGCGAGGAAACCGCACTTCAAATGTATTCGGAGAAGCGGCTTTCCTTAAGCGAGGCTGCGGATCTGGCAGAACTTTCGGTCGGTGAATTCATGGAAACGCTTGTCCGGCGGGGAATCCGCCAGGAAATACCGGGTGAACTCCTAAATGAATCCCTTGAAAACGCCCGAAAGCTGGTCCGTGGATAGGTTCGCTCCCTGAAACGGAACGGGCGGTCAGCCGGCCTGATACAGTGCCGCGGAGTCAAGGGAATGGAATGCGTTCCATTGACTGTATACTTTCAGAAGCTCGCTGAGTTCTTCTTCGGTAAGTTCGGAATCATAGTTTGCGTTCTGGGGAGTATTGTATGCCCGTAGTGCATTCTTGATTCCTTCATCGGTGAGATTTCCTTTGAGTGCGGCTTCCAGTTCCGTGGCCGCACAGTTGGCGTTGGCGGTGATTCCGCCGGTGTCGGGATCGTTGTTTTTGCATCCGAATAAGTGGCTTTCGGTGAGGCCTGCCTGGTTGCCTTTGAATCCGAATCCGTTTTTCCAGATGGCCACGGTGGTCAGCAACGCGGAGGGAATGTGGTGGTCGTATGCCGTTCTTCCGATGATGGCGCCGATTCTTCCCTCTTTGCTTTGCCCATAAAATACCCGGACATTGTATACTTTGTTGCTGAGCGAATAGTTCATTGGCCGGGCTGCGTCAGACAGGCGGGGGGTGAGGTCAAAGAGTTCAAGCGGGCGGTTGTAGGTTCCCTGGCATTCCTCGATGATCTGGGCGCCTGCCGGAATGCTGGAAACCGGTTTTTCGAGTTTTTTTCTCTTGACCTGGGTGGCTAAATCCTGGTATACGGTGATGGGGTATATTTTTCCGCGTTCAATGGTTCCCATGAGTTCGCCTGAATCGGTGGTGATTTTTTTTCCTGCTTCGACGCTTACCGCAGGTGTTTTTCCTTCTATTGCCGTGGGTTCTTTGCCGGTAGTGAGTTTCTGGTACACCTGTTCTTCCACCAGCGTGCCCAGTCCGAGGGGAAGGACTCCTAATGAGATGTTTTTTCCCAGGGTTCCCCAGGCTTTGAGGGCCGCCAGGGGGTTTCTGACAATGTCGGTGAAATGGGTCTTGAATGCGCGCTTGAACATTTCCCGGATGCCTCCGCGGGCGATACCTTCCGTCAATGCAACTGGTGAAGCCACCGTGGTCATGTACCGTTGGGCAATCTTGGTTCCAAGCTGGGTGAGTGTTGCGTTCACGTACTTTTTGGCCATTTGTTCCTCAACTTCCCGGGCTACTCCTGCAAGCGCTTTTTCTTCAACGGTTAAGAGGGTGTTGGCTCCAAGCCTTCCGAAAGGGGACAGGGATATTTTTCCTTTAACGCTGGTTTCAATCAGTGTCCTCAGTTCGGTTCCAATGGTGGCAGGCGGTATTGTTGCGGTTGCCAGATACCCTGCACCCATTTTTTTCTCTATTGCCTGAATCATCTTATCCGCAACTTGTTTGGCAAGCTTGTTTTGGGGTCCGGTGAGGCTTCCGGCAGCGGTTCCGACGCTGGTTCCGGCGGCGGCTTCAGCCAGTTCCCTGGCGCCCTCTCCGAATGTTGCCGTTAATTCGCCTTTAAGCGCATTTTCCACGAGTTCTTTGGTGTCTGCGGCGGTGGCCATTGTTCCCAATGTTCCTGATAAGGCGCCTTGAATGGTTGCATCGGTTGCCACTTTTTTTCCGGCCTCTTCGAGTGCTTTCCTGGTGGCTTCTTCGGTGAACCCTCCCCGGAAGGCAGTGACGCCTGTTTTTTTGGCGGCCATGAGCTGTGCTTTGAGTTCTTTTTCGAATGCGTTTCTGTATTGTCTTGCCACTGATCTGGCGCCAGTGGTTCCCAGGTTTGTTCCGAGTCCTTTTTCCACTTGGTCGGCTCCGAAGCGGGCGATTTCTTCCACGGTCCGGTCTCCGGCAAGGCTGTAGCGGCTTATCTGGGGAAAGATTTCACTAAACAATCCTTTTCCGGCTCCCGTGGTGATGGCGGGATGTTCCTGGGCAGCTTCAATTCCGTTTTTTACATATCCTTCAATGGTGGATTCCAGACTGCTGAAAAATTGGGTTCCAAACTGTTTATCCAGTCCGTTTCCGGCATATTCCATGATTTGTCCCATCCATCGGACCGGTGTTTTGATGACTTCTTTGACCTGGTTTCCCCAACTTGCCTGGCCGAGTGCCTTCCATCCATAGGGCCCGATGCAGTCCACCAGCATGTCCAGTAATACTCCGTATCCGTGGCGCCATACGTTGAGTCCGAAACTGGCTCCAATGCAGGTAGCGGTTCCCAGCCCAATCGCCTTCCATCGTGCTTCCGGATGGGGGTCTTTTTCCGGGGCTTCGGGTGATTCAAACACGGCCGGGTCTGCTTCCTTGGCTTCTTTTTCACGTTTAGTGATCTGCGCCTGAGTTCCCAGTCCCTTTAAGTCCAGTTTTGCCGGTGTGCCGGTCCAGTAGGGTACCGCGTAGTATGTTCCCGGTGCTTTTTCTTCGAGCTGGGCCACCAGGTCGCTGGGGTGAATCGCGCAGGCCTGAAGGGTGACTTCGATGGGGTCCGCGTCTTCCTGAGGCGGGTCTCCGACGGACTTGGCATCCAGTTTTAGTTTTTTGCCGATGGCATCAAATGGTGTTCCGGTTCCTTTCACGCAGAGCTGAACGGGTTCTTCAAACCCGGCTTTTTTGCTGCCCTGTTCCTTGATTTTTTCCAGCTGGATTTCTCCGGAAGGCAGTGGGCGGTCATTTTGTTGAATGAAGGGGTCCTGGATTCCGGGAATGCTGTCTTGGCTTTTCTTGATGCCG
>JACRDJ010000157.1 GCA_016218635.1 Candidatus Iainarchaeum sp. | reverse complement strand
CCGCCCCCTCCTCCGGCCATCGGCGGCGGGTTTCCGCCCGAATTCAGGCCGCCCAATGTGGGAGGGATTCCGGGGTGGATTCCCATCATATCCGAAGTTAACGGAATTATCACGGTGAATTGGGGAAACGGAATCATATGGGAGATTGGGCCAGGCGGACTTCGCACACTTGAACCGGCGTCCGGGAAACCCAGGGCCGAACTGGCCGGGAATGCAAACGGAACGCTGACCATCGTGTCCGCGGAAACCATTAACGTGGCCGGACTGGATACCTTCCTGCTGGGAGCGCTTACCTCGGCATACGAGAATCATTCGGAGCCAATCGTATTCCTGTTCACGGACTCCGATCTGGACACCCGCAACGGAGCGGACAAATTCCTGCTGTCCTCGGCCGCAAAGAATTACGTGTTCAATTCCATGATTCTGACCAGTCAGTTCAACAACCTCAGTGGCGGAATCGGGGCATTCAATTCATTCATTTCCGCCAACTCCATTACGGCGCCGGTGGTGGTTTATTACGGCGGAAACTATCTGAGTTACGATAACGTGGACCCCGCCAACGTAGTGCCCGGAATCATGGCCAATATCATTAATACGCCTAATTTATGGATTTCCAACGGGGTAGCCTCATCCAAGGACAATACACTGATTATTAGCGGACCCGACGGAGACCTGGCGCTGGACCGCTCTGCCCTGCTGGGTTCAATCAGCAGCACGGACAACTCGCTCACCGTCAAAGCAAACCGGCAGACCTATCAGGATTCCTTTGTGTACGGAAAAAACGTGACCCTCAAAAAAGTAGGAAGCAACCGCCCCGAAATCGGTTTCACCGGGAATGGAACCGGGTTCATGGCCAGCCAGATGACCCTTGAATCCGACTGGGTTAACACCAATGCCGACAACCCTCCGCACGTCGTATTCAATGCCATTTCTCCGGTGAGTGTATGGAATTTCACCTGGCCCTATGCGTCTCCCAACATGCCGGGCGCGGAATTCCAAAAAGACGGGGTCAAGCTGGCTTATTCGGCCATCAGTCCTTCCGTGGTGAATTTCACGGCCGCGCACACGCGCCCCTCCGGAGACCTCCTGCGCGGAAACAGCCTTTTCTTTGTCTGCGATGAAGTGAAAAAAGTCTGTTCGGGCAGTTCAGGCGAAGTGTCCTTCAGTGCATCCTGTGCCAGCGGAACTGCCAAACTGGTCTGCATCCGGGAAGGAAAAATCAGGGCGCTCAACAACCCTTCGGACAAGGAAATCATCACGGACAACGAAGCCGAGTACATGGAATGGGTGCTTGGAACTCCCGGAGTGATCGGATTGTCGGGCATCCGGACGGAACTGCGTCTGAATACCTCTGCATCCCCGCGGAAAACAATCGTGTTCCCCAACGGAATCAACTATAATTTCACGTCCGCCACGGCCTCCAGCGTATTCCTCCACATGCTGGGCGTTAACCTGCTGGATTCCCCGCAGGCCATCCAGATTGACGGCCTTGCCAGAGCCGTTTTAGGCCTCAACAACACGACCACCATTCAGGCCGGCAGGGCATCAGCCATTAACGTCAACACCCTGGATTATTTCGCGAACGGCGAACTCAAGACCACTCCAAGCACTGGTTCACTGAATGTGCAGGCCTGCCAGCTGATCGTGCCAAGCGGGGTCAGCGCAAAAGCCACCAGCGGCGTCATCGGAGCACTCTTCAAGGCACCCAACCCGAAACCCTCCGGGCTGGTGCTCTCCGGAATGACGTACACGCCCACCAATTGCGCAGTGAGCCCACTGCCCCTTGATGTGGTGGACGTATCCGGCGCGCTCACCACCGAATGCGAAATTTACGGGGGCAGCTGCATTGCATCCGGGTTTGCCTGCAGTGCCGGAACCTCCCCGGTCGGCCTCTCCTGCGGGACCGGAAAAACCTGCTGCATTACCACCAACATTGCCCAGAATGCATGCGAACAGGCCGGCGGAACCTGCCGGGGTTTCTCCTGCATGAGCGGGGAAATCCAGGACACCGCACTCGACTGCAGCAGTCCGTTCGGATTCGGAGGCACCAACCAGGTTTGCTGTAAGGCCAATGTCCCCGACATGCGGGTCAGCGTTTCCATGGCCCAAAACAATGTCCAGGCAGGAACCAATGCGGTGGCTCAGATTGTTTTCCGGTACAATTCATCCCAGTATTCTGCCAATGCGGCAGTCT
>JACRDJ010000156.1 GCA_016218635.1 Candidatus Iainarchaeum sp. | reverse complement strand
TTATTATGCCGGTTCAAATACACAGACCTACAGCACACTGGACCCTGGTTATTATACGACCTGGTCCAGCACATTCAATCCTCCTCCCCAGGGTGGCTGGCCGGGAACGGGGAGTTACACGGCCCGGAATTTCGTGCTTGGCTACTGTAACGGCAATATTGCATCCAATACAGTAATCACCCGCCCTAACATCAACTGCACGGCCGGAAGCATTGTAGGATCCAACGGAACGCCCGACAAAAGCTCGTATGCCTGCAGTGAGAGCATCAGCAGTCAAAGCCACGAATTTTATAACAGCAGTAATACCTATTCAGCCAATTACACATTTTACTACGAGTTACGGGACCCTGCTAACAATCTCCTGACCTCCGGAAACAGTGTCAATCACACACTGGACCCGGGCTATTATAATTATCATTACCTTTTCTTTGACCCCCCTGCTAGTGGTTGGCCGGCCAGTGGAACCTACACGGTGAAAACGTGGGCCAGTGGAACTTTTTCTGACGGTCGAAGTTTTACTGCATACAGTTACAGTTATCCATATGTACCCGTAGGTCCCTGTCCAAGTTGTTCACTCAGCAGCAGCGATGGGTCACCTCAACAGTCCTCCTATCAAACCGATGAAACCATTGTAACACGGAACCATCGTTTTGTCAACAGTGGGAACCAGTTATTCAATTACACTTTCCGTTCCGAATTAAGAGACCCAAACAACACATTGGTACGTTCGGGAAGCAATTCAGGCGAAACACTCGAACCCGGATACCAGATTGACTGGACGGTTACCAGTAATCCTCCCGGATACCGGTGGCCATCCATTGGAACCTATACTGCAAAAACATGGGTTACTGGAACCTGTACGGATGGAACCAGCAAAACACTTTACTCTTACGCTTATCCGGTGGTAGTCAATACCTGTAAACTGGTCTCCAATACTGCGTACGTCTCCCAAGACAACTCCTGCACCAATTCCATTACCACCGTCCACAAATTTGACAATAAAGGAAACTACAGCGTTCCCCATAGCGCCAACTTTTACTTGTATGATCCTAACAACAACTTGGTAGACCAAACCTCTAACTCGTACACGGCTCCCGTGGATCAAACCATGATCTGGACGGTTACCTGGCGCCCTCCCGCCAGTGGATGGAAAGCCGGAACCTACCGCTCGCAGGCCAATTTAAACGGAACCTGCTCCAACGGAGGAATCACAAGCCCCTCCAACACTGCCAGCCCCGTGATGCCGGCCTCCTGTTCGCCGGCCTCCTGCAACGGAACCGTCAGCGTGAACGTTTCCAACAATTCGGGGAACCCCATTCCCAACGCCAAAGTATACTTGGACAATACCTATTACAGTTCAACGGATTTCTCCGGAGGAAAAACCGTTTCCACCACGGACGCCAGTTGCGGGAATTCTCACCGCATTGATGTCCGGTGCGCGGACAACACGTACTGCAGCAGCCAGTCCACAACCATTAACTACAACAATGACGACGACCCGCTGAGCTTTGTGTGCGGCATGTGCGTCAGCAGCGCCAGCAAACTCAATCCCGTTCTTTCCGCCAACACCACGTACGCAAAAAACGATCCCATCAGCCTCCAAATTACCATTCAGGACACCGGCGGAAACCCCGTAAGCGGTGCCTCCATCAGCACGTATGACCCATTCACCAACATGACCTCTTCCGTCACTGCCAGCGGCTCTACTTATACCTATCACACTACGGCATCCAAAACCGGGACTTACACGTTCACCGTCACAATCACTAAAAGCGGTTACGAAAGTGCGACCGCCACCAAGACCGTTACGGTGGCCCAAACCGCCAACAATGTCCAGGTAACCGTGACTGACTCCAAATCCAGGCCTGTGATCACCGGAAAAGTGTACTTGGACGGAACTTACCGGGGAGACACTGACTTATACGGCAAGAAAAGCATGCTGGCAGCCACCGGAAGCCACCAAGTAGAATTATACTGTCCGAACTACGATTACTGCAGTGGGCAAAGCGTAAACGTGAACGGAAGCACTTCACTCCGCTTCAGTTGCCCCTGTGATGACTCGGATGGGGACGGGTTTGATAATCAAGGAGAAGAACTTGCCGGCTCCAATCCCGGCGACCCGGCCAGCACGCCGTTCACTCCCCTAAGCAATTACAACGTAACTGACCTGCTTCAGGACGCCAAGAACGCTCCTGCGGCCCTTGTCCTGAAGAACGTGAAATTGCAGGGCAAAGACACGGTGGTCGCGGAAGGCATTCAATCCGGAACCTGTGGTTTCACCGAAGGACTCGTGCGGGGAGCCGTTGGAGGATTGGTCGGCACGTTTAGAAGCATACTGGACCTGGTTGTAATGCTTGCGAACGGAGCCTGGTACATTCTCACGCACACGGATACCATCCAAAAAATAAGCACTGCGCTAACTGACTTCATTCACAAAATGTCAACCTTCAGCAGAAACGATCTGATTGCAATCTGGAGCAATTACTGGAGAGACTTGCTCGTTGAAATGGATTCGGACGCAAAAAGCAGGGGCGGATGGTATGCATTCAGTTGCGGACTGAGTACTCCGCAAGACTGGTCGGATCTTAGGAATACTTACGCTATCGGAAAAACAAGCGGGTATGCGATTGAACTGGTAGCGGAATTTGTTTTTACCGTCTCACTGGCATCCGACCTGAAAGCCGGAATGAAGTCCGGCGAACTTGCCGGAAAACTTGCTTCCGCACTCACCCGGGCCGAAAAAATATGGGAAGAATACCGCGTAGCGCTCCTAGGAATTACCGCTGAAAATCGGGTAACTGTAGCCATATTCAGTGCCGTCGGCAAGTTGGATGAAGTCCTGAGAATAACGGTTACACTTCAAGATGGAACTACAAAAATATTCAGGTGGACTGGGGAAACCCTTCTTTCAATTCCGGGGGCCAAAAAAATAGACAACTGGGGACATGAGATTGTGAGCGAAATAACGGCATCAGCCATTAAAGCCCCTGGTGAATCCCTTGGATTAGGGTCAAATGACATAAAAATCCTGTCCGGTGCAACCGATGAAGTCATTGCCTACAACGAAGACTACGTGGTCGCGTTCTCGGATAAAGGAAAAAACACGGTAAAAACATGGGCAAGAAGCAACGTTGAATTAAGTGCGGATAGAACAAAAATCAGTTCAAAAGCCGGGAATCCGGTTGGTGAACTGGACGGACTGGGTTTAATTGACGGTAAGAAACCAATTGTTATTGAAGCAAAAACCGGGCCTTATTCCAATTTCAAAAAAGAAATCGACATTTCAGACTTAAAAAGAAAGAAACTGGACCCTCTTGAAAGCGTGTTTAACGAAAAGCCGACGTTAGTGATATCCGTGCCCAAAGGAGAAGCATACACTCTTGTCAGTGGAGAGAAAGTCATCAAACCAAAACTCGGTGACATTGAATCCCAGCTTCAGGGGACTGTTCTTGAAATGCCGCTCACCAATGAGGAGCTTCAAAGCATGAGCGACACACTGCTTAAGAATTACCGCAACATAGGAGGGGGTAGTTAATGCCAGAAACATATTTGTTTCTATCATTTCCTCTGGAAAAAGTGAAAATGGCTTTGGTCGAAAAGGCCACTGCGGCTGAACGCCTAGTAGACGTGTTGACACGGGGAATTTTTAACAACAAAACTGAATGGTATTCTCCTCTTTTTGAGGATAGGGTATTGTGGAATGAATTGGTTTGCATCATGAAAAAATGCATTGCAGGCGGCTCATTGGATGTGGAGTTGCTTGACGGTTACCTGTTCAATGACTCCGGGATGTCAAATTGGATTAAGAATAAAGAAAAAATCCCAAAAGAAGACCTAGACCGGATTGGCTTGTTTGAGGATAAAAGATACGAGAACTATATGGCCTTTTTTCGAATGTCGGAATTAAAGGGAAGTATATTCAATAGAAGCCATCTTGATGACACTCCTTTCCACGATTTCAAAAACTACCTTCAAAAATATTTGTTAAACCAGCATCTCATTGAAGTAAGGAAAACGATTGTCACGCACTGGTCCCACGGGATATGGGCTGAAGAAAAAAGAATCGAGAAAGAAACCCGTACGGCCATTGAAAAGGAATACCGAATATTAATGGACCGAGCAAACTTTTGGACTTGCGATGTATTTGATTTAACCAAAATAGATTTGTCGAATGTATTCAAGGAACGCTGGTCAAAGCTTTTAGATGAAGGAAAGCATGAAACCGTGCAAGAAGAATATTTGTTCCTAAGGAACCAGATTCAATTTGAGGAGAGCCTATTTGGTTATGGATACTAGCCGAAAGGAATGAAATTATGGTGAAATCATGAGTTTGCCTAAACTGCAGCCAAAAATCGCTGTTGTGGTCTTTGCCCTGCTGGCCGTTGGTTTTATAGCTGTGCTTGGTTTTTTCGGGCACGGGCCAACTGGCTTTCTGCTTCTTCCTTCAGGCGGTTCAGAAAATAATGCCTTAAATGCGGTCAGTCCAGTAGCCACCCAATCCGCTTCCGATGCCACCAATTCAACCAATGCAAATCAGTTACCTGCAGGCGGTTCAACCGCTTCCGGAAATCCTTTCGTTGCAAATAATTCTTCCGGTACTGGCCGTTCAGGCGGTTCCGGTGGAGGCAGTGGGAGCTTCCAGGGCGCAGAAGAAGTATCCCCCAGCAATGTTCTGCCGAATAACCCGCCGCAGATAACGGATTTCAGTCCGAAAGAAAACCCGGTTATTTTGGTGAACGCGGCCCAGGAATTCAAGGTCAGTGTTTCTGACCCTGAAACGGATTCCGTTGGAATTTCCTGGTACCTGGATGGAAAAAACACGGTTAATGGAAGCGCATATTCCTTTACTGCAACTTCTGCGTTGATGGGAACCCATGAAGTCAAAGTAATGGCCTCGGATGGTCAGTCATTCGTTTCCCGCTCTTGGCAGCTAACCGTTCAGAGTCAGGCGCCCGAAAAAGCGGTTGTACTCCCTGAAGAAAAAATTCACCCGGATTTGCGGGCCGCTTTAAGCACTCGGTCCGTGGAAACCCGCCGCGTGCTGATTCAGGCCACGAACGAACAGTCACTGTCAGAAATTGTGTCCCTGGTGTCCGCCCAAACCGGAACCATAAGTGGTGAATACAAAATTGGTGACGTGATTGTGGCTGACATTCCCTTGCAGAAAATCATGGAATTGGCCAAAAACAGCGGAGTAAAAAGCATTTGGCCGGACCAGCAGGTCAGTGCCACGCTGGATGTGAGCGTTCCCCTCATTTCAGCGCCTGCCATCTGGAATTACGGTTATCAGGGAAACGATGTTCGGGTGGCCGTGCTGGACACGGGAATTGATTCGGCTCACCCCGTGCTGGCGGGAAAAGTGGTTTTGGCCCGGAATTTCACTACGGCTTCATCCGTTAACGATGTGGCCGGTCATGGAACCCATGTGGCCGGCATCATTGCGGGAACCAGCGAAACCGGCGGACTCTACAACGGGGTGGCGCCTCATGCATTGCTCATTAATGCCAAAGTCCTGGATGATTCGGGTCATGGGAATTTTTCGGACATCATTAATGCCTTGAACTGGGTGGCAGACCCGGACGGAAACCCGTTAACGGATGACGGAGCCAAGGTAATTAATCTCAGTTTGGGCGGCGCTTTTTCTGACCCGAATGCCCCCATTGTTTCAACGATTGAACAATTAATTCAGCAGGGAATTACCGTAGTCATTTCGTCCGGAAACTGCGGGGAAGGCTGCCCGGACATCACTGCTTGTGGAACCTTTATTGGGGTCACGACTCCCGGCAATTCACCGGACGCCATTACGGTGGGTGCAGTTGACAACTCCAAGAACTGGGCGTGCTTTTCGTCAGGAGAAAACATTCCCGGAATTGGCATCAAACCGGATTTGACCGCGCCCGGCGTCAGCATCAAGTCCTCGTTTCCATCCAGCCGGTATGCGACGCTCAGCGGAACCAGCATGGCGGCCCCCCACGTAACCGGAGCCGTGGCATTACTCCTGGAAGCCAATCCGTCCCTTTCACCCAGTCAAATCAAGAACCTCCTTACACTGAATTCCATTGACTTGGGTGTACCCGGCAAAGACACCCGTTTTGGGTCCGGCATGATTGACTTACCCAGCATCATTAACCCCCGGCCCGTGCTCAGCGCCAATGATTTAACCGCCAACGTTTCTCTGGACCAGGTATTCACACAAACCGTCCGCATCACCAATTACGGGGTCAGAACCATTCAAATCGCGAATCTGACGGCTACCAGCCCGTTAAATGTTGTTCTTGAAAAACAGAATGTGGACGCAGCCCAAGCCATTGACTTGAATGTTTCCCTGAACCCGGCCCTGGTTGGAACCGGCACTTTTAACGCGGAAATTGACCTGAACACCAATGCAGGCGCATACACAATACCCGTTACGCTTCAAATCATGGCCTCAGAAAAACCGGTCGTGTACTCCCTCAATATTCCTTTAGAACTATTCCGGGGAGAAACCCAGGACATTGAAGCCGACGTCCGGGACGATCAAAGTGTGGCTTCCGTTCACATGCAATTCACTGATCCACAGAACATTGTCACCGACATGGATCTGACCCTGGCGCCGGACAACAAATGGAAGTTCTTGCTGTATGCGTTCCCTTCTGCGGCAGCCGCTGCCGGAAGATACCAGGTAAAATTGTCGGCCATGGATGACACTGGAAACGTGACCACTTATCAAACCTATTTTGATTTAGTGAACTTCGATTACACGCTTCCTGTTGAATTCATCGCCAGCCAAACCGCACCTGTTTCCGTGACATACAAGAACACCAGCACATCCCTAACGCTGGGAAAAACCGTTTTCAGCGTTTACGACAGCACGGGCCAGAAGGTAACCGAAGATCAGTTCACGAAAGACGTGCTTAGCGGGCAAACCCTGGACTGGAACTGGGGATGGACGCCCGGCCTGCTTGGAAATTACGTTTTAGGCATTCAATTCTATGAGAACGATTCCCTTCTGGAAGAAAAAGACTTTAATTTCACGGTCGTGGGTCCGCAGGTCCTCCAAAACATGGTTTTCTCCATGGACTCCAATTCCATTCTAAAGGGCCAGAATGCGAACTTCACGGTTTCCGTTCAAAGCAATGGTTTAACGGACGTGAACGCTTTTGCGGAAATCTATCTGACCCAGCATAACGGCATTTACCGGATACTGAGTTCGGATTCCAAAACCATTTCAGCCGGAGCCGCGGATTCATTCAGCTTCACCGAACCCATTCTCTTACCGGCCGGAACCTATGCCGCCATTGCCCGAATCAATTACAACAACCGGGCCCTGCAGGCCAATCAGGACTTTAACGTCATAACCCCTGCAAACGGGAAAATACTGCAGGTCATTCTTCCAGCCCCCATGTACATTGATGGCAATTACCTGATTCAGGTGCAGTTTGATAACAATGGGCCGGTTCCGCTGAATGCCGGCATGGAAGTCAATTTGTTCAGAGGCCTGACCAATGTAAAAACCATTGACTTGGGTGCCGCAACGGTTTCATCCCAAAGTACCTACACATTTGAAGGATACGCATTGCTGACTGACCTTGCCGGAGATTACAACCTGCAGGCAATCGCCTCTTACGAAAATAATTACGATGAAACCGATTCAAACCTGCGAATTATGGATAATAAACCGCCAGAAATTCAGGAAATAGAGTTTCCTTCCCGTGTTTACCCTAATGACCCGGTCGTGCTCAAACTTAAAGTAAAAGAGCACAGTAAAATCGTCAGAACCGACATTTACAGTCATCTTCCTATAACCATCGGCGTAAGAGCCGGCATGCCCTATCAAGGCTCTGCTTCAGCACACCCTATTACTTCAATAGTCCCTGACAGTGACTATAATCAAATCGTTATCACCACCGAATACGGGTACAAATTCAATGACCGGAACTACGAATACCTGGTTAATATCTGTGATGAGTACGGGAACTGTATGGGTCAATCCGGATATGGAATTGACTTGTCCGGATATTCTGTGCTTAACTGCACGGACCCAAGCGTGCTGGTTGTATCCAATGACAACGACTGGAATGAACGCATTCAGGCGCTTCCCGTGCACTATTGTGCCAGTTACTGGCAGCCCTCCGTCAGCGGGCTTCCGCCCCTGAATTACCTGCAGGGATTTGATGCCATCCTCTGGGGAACCGGAAACAGTCTTAACTCAATTGATTCCAACCCAGCGGCCCTGCTTGAAAGCTACATGGCCGGAAACGGGAAACTCTTTCTGGAAGGGGCTGATATTGCCCTCCAGCACAAGGACGACAATTTTATGGTCAACGTAACCCACTCCGTGCTGGCCGAAGAAATCAACCGTTCCGACACCAACGAACACCTGCAATCCATTCAAAGGCACATGGTGAATTACTCGCCGCGAGACCTCCTGGCGTTGCCGTCCTTTGACTTGAACACTCAGTTATCGCCTTACCCGGACACGGTTCTGCCCGTAAACGGGGGAGAAAGCCTTGCGGAATTCATTCCCGGCAAAAGCGGGCTAATCCTATTTGCAGGCAATGCGGGCACCAAACTGGTGTTCACTCCGTTCGCATTCAATGCTCTGGACACGCCATCCAGAAATGATCTTCTGAAAAACATTCTTCGCTGGCTGATCGAAACACCGGATTCCGACCCCCAAATCACGGACGTCATTCTGCCATCCTACATCATTGAACAGCAGCAAACTCCTGTTGAAGTGCACTACACCAACCCCGGACCGTCTATGGACTTCATTGTGGACGGCCCTAATCAGAAAAGCCTCTCCACCCTGCCACCCAACATGGTGCAGACCACGCTTTCATTCACGCCTGGCTACCATGAGCTGATTGTCGGCAATAACCCTGAATTCGACTTTGGAATAAAAGACTCCAATTATTTCAACAACTTTTACCGTAAAACCTTCCGGGTGGCTACCATTGACCCCGACCCGACACCCCTGCAGGCAACTTTCTCAAACCAGGCCCCGAAGGCCGGTGAAACCATAGACATTAATGCGCTCATCGCCAACCAGGGGGGAACCAGCACGGACGCAAGCGTGCAGTTATGGATTGACGGAAACCAGGATAGCGCCCAGACAGTCAACATTCCGTACGGAACAAGTCAGGAAGTACACTTTCCATTGACTGCCGCATTAGGGTACCATGTCTTTACCTTCAAGACTCTTTCACTG
>JACRDJ010000159.1 GCA_016218635.1 Candidatus Iainarchaeum sp. | reverse complement strand
TTTCAAACCTGGGTTCTTTTGTGGAGGAAATTCAGTTCCCGTGGGAGGGTCAAAGCCCTCTGGTTCTGCTGGTGGGTGGTGCGGTTGTGGTGATTGCGGTGCTGGGTGTGGTGGGGTTGGTTTCGGTGGGGCTTATTTTTATGTGGTGGAAGAACCGGAAGAAAACGTTTTAAGCAATCAGTTAGTCGGTACTTTTAGGGTTTGCGGCCTGTCAGTGTCCGGATTCACACGTTTTCGTAGCTTTCCTGGATTTTTTTCACGACGATTCCGTTCTTGGTTATTTTGATGGGGTGCAGGTCTTCGGAGTGGGCGGTGGCCCGCATTTTGCGGATGTGAAGGGTGCGGTTGGATTGGGTTCCGATTCCCATGTAGTGGAGTACCACGATTCCGTCCACGACGAATTCTTCCACACCATAGCGTCCGAAGCGGTTTTCTCCTTCCATGATTTCGGAGGTGATCAGCGTGGTGGCACCGGTTTGTTCCAGCAGGGCGCACAGGCGGAGCACGGCTTTTCGGGCTTCTCCTTCGGTTTCAAAGCTGAGTCCGACTCCGGGAAGGGAGTCGATGACGATGCGTTTGGCTTCCGTTTTTTTGCTGGTTCGCAGGATTTCCAGCGAGAGTTTTTCGAGGTCAAATCCGATGAGCGGGATGCTGTTGTCTTCGGTGGAGGGCAGTCCGGTCTTGGCCACGCTTCCGTCAATGATGGTGAGGAGTCCCTGTTCTTCGAGTTTTCGCAGGTCCCATCCGAACCCCAGCATGTCCTGGCGGAGGAGGTTGGGGCGTTCGTCGAGTGTGACGTAGATTCCGGGTTCAGAGTACGTTTTTGCGCCTTCCACGAGGTATTGGATGGAGAAAATGGTTTTGCCGGTTCCGCATCCGCCGGTCAGCAGGATGCTCCGGCCTTTCGGGAATCCGCCTTCCACGAGCTCGTCGAAGCCCTTAATTCCGGTGGGTGTTCGTTCCATGCCGTTCAACCCATTAAGCGCGGAAGAGGTATTTAATGGATTCTGTTTTGCCGGCTTGAGCCGGTCCTTAATCCGTTCATTGAAGCGGACGGTTAATTGTTGATGCGATTCACGCGGAGCACGTGGGGGTTTTTGAGGAGCTGGTTTTTGATTTGTTCAAAGTGGTCTTTGTTTTCGATTTTGGCCCGGATGATGAGGCGGATATTCGTTTCGTTGGCCTTTACGCTGGCCTTGATGACCTCGGCTCTCTGGTTCTGGAATTCGGCCAGAAGCTGGGCGAGCAGGTTTTTGTCCGTGCAGAGGACGGCGATGGTGAGCAGCTGATTGTTGCTCTTGTCCTGATTCCATTGGGCTTCAATGCGGGGGGTGTGATAGGTGCCCGGACAGCCTTTGAGGTGGATGATGTAGCGGCGGGTGGAGCTGAGGATCCCGACGATTTCGTCCCCCGGAATCGGGTTACAGCATCCGGCGAGGCGGATTTTGGAGTCGTCTTCTCGGACTAGGATGGTAGCGGGGTGATCGGATTCGACGGTCTCATTTTTGATGTGCAGTCCGGTTCTTCGGGGAATTTCTTCTTTGAGCAGATCGAGGTACTGAATGATGCGGCTTCGGGCCCGTTCGGTCTTGATGAACGAAAGCCAGTCGCGCATTGGTTTTTGGCCCTTGCGGGTGATGATTTCCACTACGTCCCCGGTTTTGAGGGGGGTTCCCAGTTCTTCTTCTTTTCCGTTGATCCGGGCTCCCCTGCATTCGTTTCCGAGTCCGGAGTGAACGGCGTAGGCGAAGTCAACGGGGGTGGAGCGGCTGGGGAGTTCAATGATCAGGCCTTTTGGGGTGAGTGCGAAAATTTTGTCCTGGCCCAGCAGGTTGGCGTTTGAGCCGAAATTTTTGAGTTCCATTTCTTCCCTCCAGGCCAGGAGCTGCTTGAACCACTGGATTTTGGTTTCAATGCTTTGGGTCTTTCCTTTGTATTTCCAGTGGCCGGCGGCTCCGTGTTCGGCGATTTGGTGCATTTCTTCTGTCCGGATCTGGATCTCCAGGGGGTTTCCGTTTGGGTCCAGGACGGTGGTGTGCAGGGACTGGTAGAGGTTGGGCTTGGGGCGGGCAATGTAGTCGTCAAATTCACCCGGAACCGGGGGGAACAGGGAGTGAATGATGGTCAGCGCCCGATAGCATTCTTTGGCATTCTTGGTGATGATGCGGAGTCCGTTGACGTCTAGTATCTGGGATGCGTTCAGGTTCTTTCGCTTCATTTTTTCGTAGATGGCGTAGATGTTCTTGGTTCGCCAGGATACCTTGACCGGGATTTTGGCGGTTTCCATCCCCTTCGTTATTTTTTGTACGACTGCCTGGATTTCCTTTTCTTTTTCCTGGGTTTGCTGGCTGATTTGGGCCTGGATGCGTTCATAACCGGGTTTGTTCAGCACCCGGAATGCTTCATCTTCGAGTTCGGATTTGAGTGCGTAGGCGCCGATTTTGTGGGCCAGTGGGGCGAAAATGTTGAGGGTTTGCTTGGCGATGTTTTCCGGGTTCGCGGATTCATGGATCCGGTTGCTCTTATAGGTTTCGAGGACTTGTCCAAGGAATAGGATGAGTCCGCGGAGATCCTTGGTGGAAGCCAAAAGAATTTTGGTCATCAGGTCTGTTGAGGAGTAAGTCAATGAGCTTTTCTGGATTGCCTGTTGGAGTGTCAGGTGTGCCTGCAGGATGGTCATGACTTCTGGTCCCAGTTCTTTTTGGATGCGTTCTCCCATCGGTGTTTGGGGAATGTTTTCCGGAAGCTGGTTTTCGAGGGCGGGGGAAATGATGGCAGCGAGGATGCTGGAATCATCCATGCCCTGTCTTAACATGATTTTGCCCAATTCCAGTGCGCGGGAAAGCGGGATGTGCTGGACGGTTCCGTATTCTTTGGCAAGCTGAATTGCTTTTTGAAGTGTTTTTTCTTCGGGTGGATTGACCATTTGCCGGGCCAGTTGGATTAATTCCTGCTGGGCGGGGGCTGTTTCATCCATGTATGGATTGAGGGAGAACCGCTTTAAAACGTATTAGTGGATGATATATTCATGGAGCCGGTTTTATTCATTAATTTTAAGACTTATGCGCAGGGGACCGGTTTAAGGGCCGTTGAGCTGGCCCGTGTGCTGGAGCAGGTGTCGGCGGAGTCCGGCCGCCGGATCGTGCCGGTGATTCAGCCGGTGGATGTGCGTCTGGTGGCCCGGCAGTGTTCTCTGCCCC
>JACRDJ010000155.1 GCA_016218635.1 Candidatus Iainarchaeum sp. | reverse complement strand
GCACGGTCCACCGGTACTGCCAATCGGAAGCGGCAGGCGACGCTAGCTTTATAAAACGTGAGCAGGAAGAATGGGTAATAGTGGCTTCTTTGGAAGCTGTTGAACCATTTTCCCCGACAGGGGAGGGAGATTATGAATCCGTTTGAGGTTCCAGCCAGCGAGTTAATTGAACGAATGGCCCAGGATTTTAAGGCCCGCTTTCCCAAGCCCGCCTTCACAGACTGGGCCAAGAGCGGGTCCCACCGGGAACGCGCACCCGCTAATCCGGATTGGTGGTTTATCCGAACGGCATCCATTCTTTACCGTATTTACGTGGACGGACCCCTGGGAACCGAGCGCCTGCGAACCTATTATGGAGGCCGCAAGAACCGGGGAGTCAAACCCGAGCAATTCCGCAAATCCTCCGGAAAAGTGGTCCGCTCCTGTCTGCAGACCCTTGAAAGCAATGGCTTTGTTAAAAAGGAAAAAAAAGGAAGGGTTATTACCCCTCAAGGACACCAGTACTTAAACCAAAAGGCGGCTGAAGTCGCCCCCCAAACAACCCAGGAGGGAAGTGCTCCAACTGCTCCGGTGGCCCAATAATGGACGAAGAACTGCGTCAACGCAAACTCCAGGAACTGCGGGAAAAACAACTGGCTCAAGCCCAGGAAAAAGCCCGCCAGGAATCCCAAACGGAAATGATGCTGCGCCAGATTCTGGATGAGTCCGCCAAAACCCGCCTCAGCAACGTAAAACTGGTGAATCCGGAGCTTTACACGCGGGCCGTGAACGCCCTGCTGTATCTGGCTAATAGCGGAAAACTCCAGCAAAAACTCGGAGAAGAACACGTCCGCCAAGTGCTCTCCCAATTAAACCCAAAAAAAGAAATCAAAATTACCCGAAAGTGAAATCATGAGCAAAAACCGCAGCCAAGAAAAAAAAGAGTTCCTGATTGCCGCCCGCAAACGCATTGCCCCCGGCATCACCAGTGCCCCATTATGGGCGCAGCAAAAAGCCGGAAAACGTATTTACAACGTGCGCGGAAAACGCCACTGGCGCCAGACTGACCTCGGAATGCTCTTCAAAAAGCAAACCCGCGCCCAGGCCCAGGGAAAAAAGCCCTTGCACCGGCAAAAAAGACTGCTTAAACGCATCCGAAAACGCGTTCCGGTAAGGTGAAATGATGAAAGGAAACGAAGCCGAATACGTGATCCCGCTCCGGGATGCATTCCGTGCCCCCCCGCTTAAACGCGTGCGCAAAGCCAACTTGGCCATCCACCGGTTCGTCTTCAAGCACACCCGCCAGAAAAACGTCACCATCATGCCAGAAGTCAACGAATTCATTCACCTGCATTCCAAGAACATTCCCCGCCGAATTTCAGCCGTACTCGTGGCCGAAGAAGGAAAAATAAAGGTTTTTTTGGCCGGCGGAAAACAGCTCGCGGAAGAAAAAAAGAAAAAGACCGAATCCGAAAAGAAGAAAAAGGCGGCAGCCAAGGAAAAAGATGCCAAGCCCGAAGAAAAAAAAGCCGAACCCACCCCGGAAGAAAAAGAGAAGCAGGAAAAACTTAAGGAAAAAAAAGCCAAGGAACTGGCGGCCTCGGCAGTCAGCCACAAGCGAAAGACTGACAAATGATTTCCATGGAATTCTTCAAGAAAAACATGGAAGGCAGCCCCTACCTCGGCATATTCTCCTCCCTCTCAGATCAGTTTCTTCTCCTGCCGCATGGACAATCCCACGAATTCACCAGGATGGCCTCCCGCCTGCACGTGCATCGGGTTGAAACCACCCTGGCCGCCAGCACCCTCATCGGCATCTATGCCAAAACACTCGGAGACAAAACACTCATCAGTTACCTCGCCCAGCCGCATGAAATCAAACACCTTCAATCCGAAGGGCTTAACGTTAAAACCATTGAATCCCTCGCACTC
Organism: Candidatus Iainarchaeum sp.; assembly: GCA_016218635.1. Classification (GTDB taxonomy): domain Archaea; phylum Iainarchaeota; class Iainarchaeia; order Iainarchaeales; family JAFGBZ01; genus JACRDJ01. The sequence continues at coordinate 619 of JACRDJ010000155.1, read as the reverse complement.
GGCAACCTCATCGCCCTCAATGACTCGGGCGGAATCGCCTCCAAAACCCTCTCCGCGACCCAGGTAAAGCAAATCAGCGAATTCTTTGAAGTACCCTTCATTCAATCCGACATTGCCCAAAGCCCGCTCGTGGGATCCGCCCTATGCGTTAGCAATAAAGGGTTTATTGTTCATCCTCAGGTAAGCGAAAAAGAACTGGCCCTGCTGGAAAAAACATTCCAGGTCAGGGGTTCCCCGGCCACCGCCAACTACGGAGACCGCTTCGTAGCCAACTCCGTAATCGCCAACCAGTACGGAGTCATCACCGGAGAACTCACCACCGGATTCGAACTCGCCCGCATTGACGAAGGACTCGGAGGAAGATAAACATGGAATTTGAAGTGAAAGGAAAATACGAACATCAGGAAAAAAGACACGCGTTCACTACCGCCATCCGGACCACCAGCGAAAAACGCGCCCGCGAACTCACCTACGCCAAACTCGGATCCAACCACGGCATCAACCGCCGCCACATCCAGATCCAATCCATCCAGGAAAACAAAAAGAAGTGAAATCCCTGGCCAAAAAAGAAGAAAAAAAACAAAACGAACCCACCGAAAAACCCGCACCCCGGGAAGTC
>JACRDJ010000154.1 GCA_016218635.1 Candidatus Iainarchaeum sp. | reverse complement strand
GTACTCCTCCGAGTCAGGATGTTTTGATTCCAAGGGAAAACGGTTATTTCATTTATACGGCTTATTCAGAGAATCCGGATAATGAGTTCTTGGTTCCCGAAAACATCCGCATAGGGGATGAAACCATTCTGCAAGGCCTTCACGTGGGGGACAAAATCCGGGTTTATTTCGATTACTTTACTCCTACGGGCGGGCCGTTAAATATCCGCGAGTATGGGGGCATCGTCTGCGGGTCGGAAGGCCAGACTGTTTTTGTGAAATTCGGGGAGTATTGTTGTGACGGCCTGAATCCCGTTAATACTCCTGGCGCGCCGCCCGATGTTTTTACCTGCATGCCCTGACTAATCAGATTTTCTTATTGCGGTTCTTCTTTTTCCGTTTCTTCAGTGGTCGGTTCATGGTTTTCTTTTTTTTGCTGCCCGTATTCGCTGTCCAGTATTTGCCGGATTTGTCTGGCTTTTTTTTCGCCGAGGTTGGGAACTTCCTGGAGTTTTTTTTTCGCCGGCATTGAATAGTTCCGCCGGCGTTTTGAAGTGCTCAAGCAGGCTCTTGGCGAGCTGGGGTCCCACGCGGGGAAGGGATTCGATGAGGAACTGCTGCTGCTGGGCGAGCGTGAACCCTTTTTTTCCGCTGCGCAGGCGCACGTCTTTTTCTTTTCCAAGCTGTTCGCGTTTGGCGGTCACGTAAATGTATTCCGCGGTTTCGCGGGGGCCGGAGGAAAAAAACAAGGGCACTCCGTATTCGAGGGCGATGGAGGTGAGGGCTCCGAGGATGGCGTTTTTGTGGATGTTGCGCAGAACAAAGAGGTCCTGGGGGTTTCCTTCAATGATGATGAATGGGTGGGTGTACTGGGAAGCCATGTGCTTGGCCTGCGAGAAGAGTCTTCCGTCGAGGAGGGATTCGAGGAAGTCTTCCGTGGTTTTGCGTTCGCAGGCAATTTCGTCCGTGAGCACGTAGTCGGCGGTGTCGAGCTGCTGGTGGTGGATCATGGCTCCGAGTTCTTCGAGTTGGCGGGCCACGGGGCTTAATCGTTCGCGGGCATCCACGTAGACGAGCACCTTGTTTTTGACGTTCTCCAGGAAGGGGGTTAGGGTTTTTTGCTGGGCGGGCATCGTTTCTTCAAGGGAAGCGGTTTTTTGGAGGGATTTAAGCGTGGAATGCATGCGTTTTTCTTTTCCGATGGCGGCCCAGTAGTAGGCTTCGTCCCGGGTTTTTTCCGTCATCAAAATGATGGTTTTTCCTTTTCCTGCTCTTCCGGTTCTTCCCCGGCGCTGAATGAAGCGGATTTCGGAGGGAATGGGTTCAAAGAATACCACGAGGTCCACGGCCGGAATGTCGAGTCCTTCTTCGGCCACGGAAGTGCAGAGCAGGGTGTTGTATTTTCCTTCCCGGAATTCCTGCAGGGTCAAAATCTGCTGTTTTTGGTTCATTCCTTTCTGGGTTCCGCGGTCGGCCTGTCCGATGAACTTGGAGGCCAGGATGGGGGGTGAGTGGGCGAGGAAGTTTTCCAGGAATTCAATGGAGTCCCGGTAGTGATTGAATACGAGCACGCGGGAGTCGGGGTTTTCCCGGAATTGCCCGGTGAGGATTTTTTTGAGTTCAATGAGTTTGGGGTGCATTTGGTTTTCAGCGTGGGCTTTTTGGGTGAGTACAACGGCCTGCCGGATGGAGGGGTCCTGCATCATTTTCTGGGCGGATTTGGTGGCCGAAGAATTCTTTGATTTTTCAGCGAGGCTTTGGAGATAAATGTGAAGCGGAGCAATGCCCTGGGTTTCGAGGAGGTCAATGGCGTGCGTGGTCTTGATGAGGGCGGCCACCATGCTGGCGGCGGAAAAGTAGGCCGGCCGGGTCACGTGGGGTTTGGAGAGTTCTTTTCGGATGCGGACCTGGATTTCAATGAGGCGCTTGCGGGACACGTTGCGGGCGTGCTCGGCCGGAAACAATAAACCCATTTTTTTGAGGAGTTCGATAGGGTGTTCCATGAATGCATGCAGGTGTTCACGGATTTCCTCAAAGCGGGCAGGCAGCTGCACTTTCCGCCATTCCATCGTGGTTTCCTGGGTGTAGGGGCTGACATCCGGACTGAGTGCCGTGCGGACCTCAATGTGGGTGAGGAAGAGATTGCGGCAGACGTCCTGAATCTGTTCCCGCGCACTGCCCGGGGAAGCGGTGAGTCCGACAATGAGCGGGTTGGGTTGCTGCTGGATGAACTGTTTGGCCACGAACACGTACGAATAATCCTTCACTCCCCGGTGTGCTTCGTCGAATACAATGAGGCTGGTGTTTTGAAGGGAGAATTTTCCGTGCGCGAGTTCGCTTTCAATCGTTTGGGGAGTTGCGCAGATGATTTTGGATTCGTGAAGGATTTTTTTCCGCTTTAGGGCCGGAACCGCTCCCGTGAGAAGCGTGATCTGCTCTTCCGGAAAATTCATGACCGCCCGGAATGATTTCTGGTGCTGAACCGCCAATGGTTTGGTGGGCGCAAGCACGAGAATGCTTTCATTCGGGCGCGCTTCGAGTTGCAATGCGCTGATGATGGCGGCAATCACGGTTTTTCCGAGCGCAGTGGGAGCCACGATGAGGGTGCTTCCTTTCTCGAGAACGGACTGGGCCAGTTGAACCTGGTATGCCCGCTTTTCCAGCACCTGGCTCTTTAGCAGCGGATGCTCCATGAACTCCGTCATAATGTCCGTGAACGGAATTCTTGTATTAAATGCATCCATTCAAAACCGCGGCGGAGATCCCTCTTTTCCCGGTAGGTTATGGGTGCTTGTACTTCGGTTTGAATCCGCTTGTAATCTTTCGATGATACTTCGGTTTTTGGACTCAAACGGCTGTTCTTTGCACTTTTTTTCGGTTTGATTGAAGTGCATTTTTGACTTTTTTTAATACACGGGGCTGTTTCATTGCTTTTTGGCTTTCGCAGCGGTCCGTTGCTACCCCAATCCTTTTATAGGGGTTTGATTTAATCTTTCTTGGTGAAAAAAATTGTCTAATGAACGCATTCTGCCTTTGGCGGCCGTGGACCGCATTATTCGCAAGGCCGGCGGCTACCGGGTGAGTGAACCTGCCGTAGTGGCCTTGGCAGAAATCCTGGAAGATTACGGAATTAAGCTGGCGCAACAGGCCAATCAGCTGGCCACGCATGCCAACCGCAGCGCCTGCGGCCGCTGCGGCTATGCGGTGGTCGGCAGACGGTAGCTCTGCTCCGGGAGGCCGAGCTCCTGATAGAACGCAACAGCGTCAATGGCCGGCATCTGCTCGTCATAGAGCCTGACCAGCGGAATGCCGAGCGCAGCGAGGTATGAGGGCGGCTCTCTCGCGAGCGCAACACACCGCG
>JACRDJ010000152.1 GCA_016218635.1 Candidatus Iainarchaeum sp. | reverse complement strand
TGGGTTCGTGGCCGATGTGCACGATGGTCTGGGCGCCGAGTTTTTTGAGGTAGTCGAGGTTGATGTCGCAGGCCCCAAAGCAGGGTTCCACGAGGGCAATGGCCTCGAATCCGGCGGATTCAAAGAATGAAATGAATTCGTTGGCCCGGGTTTTGAGTCCTTCGGGAAACTGGAGAAGGATTCGGGTGGCCCTGGTTTCCTTGGTTTTTTGGGCGGCGGAAGCAAGGTCAATTTCAAGCTGCATGGAGATACTCAAAGAAGGGGATTACTTCTTTTTCTCTTCTTTGGAGGCCGGCTTGGCTTCTTTCTTTTCGGCGGCCGGAGCGGCTTCTTTTCCGGCGGTTCCTTCCTTGGCCTTGGTTTCGGCGGCGGGGGCTGCGGCGGCCGCGGCTTCCTGGGCTTTCTTGGCTTCTTCTTCCTCAATCATCTTGAGTTTGCGGGGCCGGGGTTTGCTGCCTAATGATTCTACGTTGGTTCCGACAACGCTTCTAAGATCAAATGAAATGCGGGCCTTGGAGGCTAAGAGGATTTTTTTGACTGCCAGGGCTTTGTCGGGGTCGCAGAGTACGCTGAGGATTACTTTTCCTTTTTTAACGCGGGCCGCGCGGCCGATGGGTTTTCCGAATGCCTGGCTCATTCCGGTCTGGATACGGTCTGCGTGGGCTCCTTGGGCCTGCTTGTTTTCGCGCAGGATATGGAAGGGGTACACGCGGACTTTGACGAAGAATCCTTCTTTTCCGCAGACTTTCAGGAGACCGCGGTTAATCATGGTTCGCACGCTTTCCAGCGCATTGTCGCGCAGCAGGCCGTGCTCATCCGCAATCAGATCCACGATGGCCTGGAATGGTTTTTCGGAGTTTCCGCTGTTGAATTGGCGGGTTTTGAGTCCGGGGACTGCTCCGATGTAATTGCGGTCGGGTACCGTAATGGCATAGCGCGTGTATGCGCGGTCTCTGTCTGAATAGCAGTGTCCGGGGCGAAGTCCCATATAAGTCACTAAAAGAATGCTACTAATTCTCCCCTGCAATGCTTTTTAAAAGTTACTTTGAAGGGTGCTGGGCAAAGCCCTAAAACCGAGAAAAAGCGGTTTTTATGGCAAATTTCGGCTTGTTGGGCCCTTGATGGTTTTCGGAATAGCTAAGCCGCTTTCCGGTGCGGGATTCCTTCCGCCTTGGTCCAGGGGTTTTTTTCTTTTTGCTGGTCCTGGGATTGGGTGTGCGGATGGAATGGAATAAGGGGGGTTCCGTGCTTGACGGGCTGGCGGGCGCCTTTTTGGGCGTATTGTTTAAGCTGCTGGGTGAGGGTGGTGAGATAATTGCCTTGGTGGGGGTCGAATGCGTGGTCAAAGAGGAGGGATACGGGTCCGGGAAACCCTTCCTGGTATACGGAAATGGTGAGCCGTCCATGGCGGTCGGGTCCAAAGCGGATTCCGTTCTGGATCAGGAAGTGTTCCAGTTCCTGGAAGCTGGTGATGTGGCCTTCTTTCATGGCATTAAAGAATGCATTCAGCTGCGAGTAAACGGGTTTGATGAGTTCAGCGGGATGGCGGGCTTCCTGGAGGGCAATCTGAATGCGTTGGGGGTTGAGTTCGGATTCATGGATTCTGTATTCCTGCTGGGTGGTGGCAATCAGCCGGCCGATGAGGGCCCGGTTGGCGGTTTCTTCCGGGGATTCCCCGCGGTGAGAGACTCCGCGGATGTCCACGCCGGCTTCTCTGGCTTCGGCCAGATGACCGGCTTCCTGTCCCAGTCCCTTGTCGTTGCGGGGGCGGGTCCTCTGCATCAGCAGTCTTCTGGCGCCCATTTGGGCGATTCGTCCGGCTAAGTTGGGGCGTGCAGGAGGCATGTTCTCGGTATATACTTGTCCTTCATCCTTTTTTAGGGTGTAGGGTTTGGGCCCGGTTTACCGCCCTGCTTAAATTTTTTATGCTGGCACATTAGTGCATGAGTGATTCATCCGAGGAAGAGGTAGCCGAGGGTTTTAAGGCCCAGTATCTGGATGCTTTGGGTTCGTTGAAGGAGTCTCCGGCAAGCCCTTTTTTGTCCCAGGCGGTGTTATTGGATTATTTGCTGGAACTGCGTCTGGCGTTCCGCATGGAGCTGGATTATGTGGTGATTGCGGGTTCTAAAACCCTGGTGAAGGCAATCTTGCGGGACCGTTTGGCCGGAACGCGGACTGAAAAAGAGTGGGCGGAAAAACTGCGTTTTATGAATCCGGAGGAACTGGTGAAGCAGGGGGGTTTCTCGTTTGAGGATTTGGCGGTGATGGAGTCCGACCTTAACCGCCTGCTGGGTGCGGGGGCGGGCACTTTGCCGGCGTACGGGAAATCCTTTCAGGATATTGTGAAGGAGAATCCGCAGATTGAGGTTTGGGTGAAGAAAATGACGCAGGATTTGCTGGTTTCTGCGATGAAGCAGACGCAGGGTTCGCATAAGATTCCGCCGTCCACGATTGTGCTGGGCCCTTCCGAGCCGGTTTCTTCGGTTCCCAATCCGCTGGCGTCAAATCGCCTGAATGAGATTTTTTTGGGGGAATATTTGACCCGGCGGGTGGATGCGGATTTCTGCATGAAGGTGCTGGAGAAACTGGTGCGACGTTTTTTTTTGGATTACTGGGAAATCACCACCCCGCACGTGGGGTATGGGCTGAAAAAAATCTGTGAGCCGGAGCCTATTCCGGACGGCCCTTCTGTTTGAATGTGATGCGTCCGCATTCCGTGCAGGAGCGGTTGGGGCAGCTGGCCGGAATCCGGTTCCATTCTATGTTCCATTTCCGGAGGGCATCCAGCGCCGTGCAGAGTTCGCTTCCCTTGGGTGTGATGCGGTAGATGTTTTTCTTTTTTTCCAGCAGGCCTTCTTGTTCCAGTTCATGCAGCTGGCGGGAAAGGGTGCGTGCCGTGATTCCGGTTTTTTTTTCAAATGCCTTAAATCCCTTGAATTGGTTATGGCGGAATTCGGTGAGCAGGATCAGGGACCATTTTTTTCCGATCAGGTGTGCGGAGACCAGCACGCTGCAGGCCCACGGGGGGTCACTATCTTTTTGGATACTGCCAGCCATATATAATTCCTTGAATACTAGTAATAGCCGGTCATTATGAAAACCTTTTCTATCCGTCAGGTTCGCAAACGGGACGGAAAACTGGTTCCATTTGACGTTTCCCGCATTGAGACTGCCGTTTTTAAGGCATTTCGTTCCGTGAACGGGCCCGGGCGCCCGGAAGCAGTCCAGGTGGCCGAGCAGGTGCGCTTGCGCCTCGAGCAGCGGTTTGGTCCGGCGGGCATTCCTTCCGTGGAGGAAATCCAGGACCTGGTGGAAGAGACCCTCATGAATGCGGGGCATTCCGTTGCCGCCAAGTCATTCATTCTTTACCGCAGGCTTCATGCCAATATCCGCAGCATGCGGGGCGCGTTTGTGGAAGTGGAATCCGTCATGAACGAGTATCTGCAGCGGACGGACTGGCGGGTGTATGAGAACAGCAATTCGGATTATTCTTTTTCGGGCCTGATGTCGCATGTGGCCGGAAAAATGGTTGCCAATTATACGCTGAATGAAGTGTATTCTCCGCGGGTGGCGAACGCGCACCGGGAGGGGGACATTCACATTCATGATTTGGGGCTTGGGATTGTGGGCTATTGCTGCGGCTGGTCGCTTAAGAATCTTCTGGTGAAAGGGTTTGGAGGGGTTCCCAAGAAAATCCGCTCCAAGCCCCCCAAGCATCTGGAAACTGCGGTTATTCAGATGGTGAATTTTTTGGGAACCATGCAGATGGAGCATGCGGGCGCCCAGGCTTTTTCTTCCGTGGACACCCTGCTGGCTCCTTTTGTGAAGGCTGACGGACTGGATTTCCGGCGGGTGAAGCAGAATGTTCAGATGCTGGTTTTTTCACTGAATGTTCCCAGCCGGTGGGGCTGTCAGGCACCGTTCACCAATTTCACGTTTGATTGGGTGGTTCCCGAGGACATGCGGAATGAGAATGCGATTGTGGGCGGGGAACTGCAGTCTTTTTCGTATGGAGACTGCCAGGCCGAGATGGACATGATTAACCGGGCTTTCATTGAAGTTATTCTGGAAGGGGATGCGGACGGACGACCGTTTTTTTACCCGATTCCCACCTATAATATTACGAAGGAATTTGAATGGGACTCTCCGAATGCGCAGATTCTCTTTGAGATGACGGCCAAGTACGGAACCCCGTATTTCCAGAATTTTGTGAATTCGACGCTGAATCCCAGTGACATCCGCTCCATGTGCTGCCGGTTGCAGTTGGATTTGAAGGAATTGCGTAACCGCATGGGCGGGCTGTTTGGTTCGGCGGACCAGACCGGCAGTGTGGGAGTTGTCACCCTGAATCTGCCCCGCATAGGGTATCTTTCCAAATCCGAGGAAGAGTTTTTTGAGCGTTTGGAGCAGGCCATGGAGGTGGCCCGGGAGTCATTGGAACTCAAGCGGGAAGTGGTGGAGAAGAACCTGCAGAACGGGCTGATGCCGTTCACGCGGGAATTTTTGGGAACGTATCAGAATCATTTTTCAACGATCGGCATCAATGGCATGCATGAGGCTCTGCTTAATTTTATGGGAAAAGGAATCGATTCGCCGGAAGGAAAGGCGTTTGCTCTTAAGGTGCTGGACTTTGTGCGCGGAAAGCTTTCGCATTTCCAGGAGGAAACCGGTCATTTGTACAATCTGGAGGCATCCCCGTGTGAGTCGGCCACGTACCGGTTTGCCCGCAAAGACCTGGAGAAATTTCCGGATATCGTGACTGCCGGAACGCGGGAACGCCCTTATTATACGAATTCCACGCACTTGCCTGTGAATTTCACGCAGGATCTCTTTGAGGCGCTAGAGCATCAGGATGAACTGCAGACCCGTTATACGGGCGGAACCGTGCTGCATGGGTTCCTGGGGGAGCGCATGGATGACTGGCGGGTGGCCCGGGATCTGGTCAAAAAAGTGGCGTATAATTTCAGGCTCCCTTACTTCACCATTACGCCCACGTTCAGCGTATGTCCCATGCACGGGTACGTGAGCGGAGAGCATTTTTCGTGCCCGATGGATGGGAATTCGCCGGGAACGCTTAAAAAACAAAACACTCCCGAGGTGGTCTTGAATGAAGTGCAATGAGAAAACCGAAGTATACAGCCGTATTGTGGGTTACTTCCGCCCCGTGCAGAACTGGAATGAAGGCAAAAAACAGGAATTTGCGGACCGGGCCGAGTACCG
>JACRDJ010000018.1 GCA_016218635.1 Candidatus Iainarchaeum sp. | reverse complement strand
TTCATGGCAGCCTTAATGTCTTCATCGGTTGTTTCACTGCAGTAGGGTCTGAATTTCTCAAAGTATCGTTCAGCTTCTTTTTCACCTGTTTTTTCCAGCAGACCATAGTAAAACTCCATCAGATTGAATTGAGTGGTGGCTATTCCAATGTTCTGGCTGAAACGCTGATAAACGGGGTTTCCGAAGACGATTTCAAAAAGTGCATAGGTGTCCAGAAAATAGGCTGGCATGTTACTCCCACCCTTTTCGGACAAAATCCTTGAACTGTTGGCCGGTCATTTTCGTTTTAAGCGAGCCGAATACGTCTGCAAGATCGGCTTTTTTCACGACTTCCAGCAATAGCTTTTGGTTGGGTTTTAGCCCCTCTTTTTCCACGTATTGCTTGGAGAAAAGCACCCCCATGCTGTTCCCTATTTTTTTAACGGTCACTTCCGTGCTCATGAAATCACCTCGTTATACAGAAGTATTACTTGAATTATACAGTTAAACGTTTGGTTGATTGGGGTTATTGAATCCCTTTGATGGTTGAATACCCCGGCCTTCAGGCCGACACTTTCTTTTTGTAGAGGGGTTCCGCCACCTTTATAGTGGCGGAGGATGTCATTTTCGAATTCATTGCTCTAGGAAAAAACTTTTATCATACATTGCCACAAATCCGGGGTAGCTTTTTTTCACGGCAGCTACGCACTCTTGTAAAATGTCTGATTTTTTCCGTTCTGGGTTTTTTTTGAGATGGTGGCTTCTTAAAACCTGATAATAGCATCTCAGCATGTTTTGCTCAATATTCCCTCTCCGTATATGTTCTAATTCGTTTTGTATTTCTCGTCTTGCTGTGTCCCAGTAGGGGGATCTGCAGTTCGGACAAGTTTTTGGTTTCTCTTCTTTCATGGACAACCATTTTTTTTCACATCTCAAACAGGTGAGTGCCGGGACTTTTTCTATCGTAAGCTTATCGTCAATTTCCCAGGTCGGATCATAATTTCCAATTGGAGTAGTTACACTAGTTTCTAAGAATATCCCGTTAGGTCCTGTTTGGCGCAAGACCATTACCAACTTTTGATTTTCTTTCATCCTTTCAATTGCGCCTTCTTCATATTTGACACCATGTCTATCAAAAATCTGTTTCAACTCTTTTACGGTTATACTTTTAAAGTCAATTTCTTTCATCTTCATTATGTTCACCAAATTATATACATCAATTGTATATATAAATCTTTTGGGCTACAACTGAACTGTTTGACTGAATTTGTAGATATTCCTTTATCTTGCACTAACCGGCATTTTATGGCTGGACGTTGTTTCTTTATACTTCAAACAAGAAACCGTCTATTGAAAAATTTCATGCAATGCTTTTTCTTTTCCGGCTTCCATTTCCCTGAATGTTTGCCGGATTTGCTTTCTTTCCTTTTCTGAAATCTTTTCAACAGGAATCAGTGCCAGTTTCATCTGATTCACGTCTTTTCGAATCGCCTGAAGTTCCCGATAAATAGTTTCCATTTTGACTGTCGAAGCGATGAAAATCGTCCTAATTATATTCACGGTGAGAAACTATAACTGGATAGGGCTGATTCAGATTTCCATTTCCATCAGCACGGTTTCCTGTTCTAATCCGAATGCCTTCAGCGTTTTTTCGTTCACTTCGCCCAGGAACCCTTTTCCTTTGGGGGTGGTGAAGGTGGCCTGTTTTCCTTCTTTGAGGAAGGGGAGAATGGATTCTTTGATTTCAAAGGAGTAACCCAGATTAAGGCAGACGGCCTGCAGGAGGCTCTTGATGTCGTTGACGTTGTGTCCTTTGCCGGAGAGCACGATGCAGAGCGTGGTGTGTTCGCGGACTCCGTTTTCCTGGGTGGGGTCGGGTTCGAGTGCGGACCCGATTTCGAATATTTTTTGGGGGAAATCAAAGCGTTTGTTTTGGTTGAGGAATGAGAGGTGTTCGGGGAAGAGATAGCGGCGTAAGAGCGCCCAGTTTTCGGTCATGGGGTTGGCGATTTCCACCAGCGGCTCGTTGAGTCCGATGAGGCTGGATTGCTTTTCCTTGGAGGTGAGGTTGAAGGTGAGGATTTCCTGCAGGCCCATTCCCGTGCAGACGTCGCGCACGCGGTCCAGGTAGAGGGTGCGGGGCAGGTGGTTTCCGCGCACGAGGAGTTCGGGTTTGAGAGGCTGAATGCGGTTGTATCCATGGCAGATGAGGAGGTCTTCGAATAAGTCCACGGGGTGCATGACGTCGCGGCGTTGTCCGCTGAAGGTCAGTTTCATTTTTTTCCCGCTGATTTTGGCTTCAAACCCGCTGCGGTGGGCGAGGGCCATGAGTTCTTTGGCGGAGAGTTTGAGTCCGCTGAGCGCTTCCCATTCGGTGAGGGAAACATGGAGGGTCTGGGTTTCAAAGAAGGGGGTGTTAATGGGTTTTTTGGGGTAGGTGGCGGTTTTGGGGAAATGGGTTTTAACGGAGTAAATTTTTCCTCCGCGGTCGGCTAAGGCCATGATGAGGGCATTGAGGTTGCGGGTGACGGTCTTCCAGTTCCATCCGGTGACTTCCACGAAGATGTTGCGGGTTTGCGTGGTGATTTTGCCGGTGGTGTCGGAATTGATGATGGGGGGCATGGAGGCCACCTGGCCGGCCGAATCCATTACGATGGGGTAACGGTCTTTTCCTTTCAGCATGAACCCGAATTCCTTTCCCTTGGGGTGTTCGGCAAGGATTTCGCTGGGGTGCATGGGTACTTTCCATTCCAGGGGAATGAATTCGACTTCCTGGTCTTTTAGGCCCTTGAAATACATGGGCATTCTGAGTTTGTCAAAGTCGTAGAGTCCGCCCCCGCTTTCGTTCTTGGATGCCTGGGAGCGCCTGATTTTTTCCTGTAATTGGATGATCTGCAGGATGGATTCCTGGGTTAATGAAATGTCTTTGATGACGGCACTGGCAATGAAGGGCCGGCTTTTTTCAACGGAAGGTTCGATGAAGAGTTCATAGTTGGCGGAATGGATTTTGTATTCGGCTGGTTTTTTCTGAATTCCCATGCGGAGGCGGAGTTCGCGGGCAATTCCTTCCGTGCTCCATACTTCGGGGCGGACGGTTTCTTTGACGTCGATTTTGAGCCGGTCGCCTTCGATGCCATCCAGTTCTCCTTTAATGAATTCAAGAGCCTCTTCCAGTTCGTTTTTGGAGAGCTTTTTTCCCAGCAGTCCGAATAAGTCGTTTTGGCTGACGTCAATGGTGGGCATTAAGGGTTCACCTGAGGGGTGTTGCGAAGCCAGTTGAGGTCCTGGGAGAAGAGGTAGCGGATGTCTTGGATTCCGAGCTTGAACATGGCGAGGCGGTCGATGCCGATGCCCCATGCCAGCACCTGCTGGGAGATGCCGAGGTTGCGGCGCATTTCGGGGCGAAACATTCCGGCGCCTCCGAGTTCAATCCATCCCAGGGTGGGGTGTTTGGCGCTTAACTGCACGGAGGGTTCCGTGAACGGGTAATAGTCCGGAATGAATTTTACCTGGGTGGCGCCCGCGAATTCTTCCGCGAATTCCTTGAGGGTGAATAAAAGATGACGGAAGTTGAGGTGGTCGCCGATGATGAATCCTTCGGTCTGATTGAATTCAATCAGGTGGGTGGAGTCGAGCACGTCCGGCCGGAAGCATCTGGCAATGGCGAAGTATTTGGCCGGAATTTGGGGCCCTTCCACGAGGGTTCGGGCGGAGTGCGCGGTTCCATGCGCAGCGGGCATGAGCCTTCTGGCAATTTCGGGGTCCCATTTGTACTGCCATCCGGTGGAACCGCTGTTTCCCCCGTTTTCGTGCGCGTTGCGGACCGCGTTCACTTTCCGGGGGTCGGGGAGTTTTCCGTGCGTGGGGAATTTGAGGCGATAGGTGTCCGTCCACGTGCGGGCGGAGTGGTTTTGGGGCTGAAAGAGCACGTCAAAGTTGTAGAATTCGCTAACGATGAGGGGGGCATTCATTTCCTGGAAGCCCATCTGCGTGAGTTTTTGCCGCACGGAGTTCAGGAACTGAATGTAGGGCTGTTTTTTGCCGATGAACAGCGTGGGGGCCGGGTCACGGACGTTGAAGGTACGGGCGGAAGTGAATTCCGGGAGTGTCCGCGCCTGCTGTCCGGTGGGACTTAAGGTGAACGTGCGCTGAACGGTTTCTTTTTCCTCCACAAGCCCCCGTTTTTGGAGGTCTTTGAATGCCGGAGATTCTTTTTCTTCATTTTGAAGCGTTCCGGTTCCCGCTATTTTTTGGATTAATTGCTTGGCCGCGAATTGCCGGGCGTTAAATACTCCGGTGAGTTCGACTTTTCCGTCCGGTCCGGGGGGCGTGACCCATGCGTTTTTGATGGCGTATCCAAGCGCGAAATTAATTTCGTTTCTCCATTCCGGGGTTTTGGATAATTCGGCGAGGAGGGCATTTCCTCCGCGTTTTTGAAGTTCTTGGATCAGTTTTTCTTCCGGGAACCCTTCCTGAATGGTTTTTTTTCCTTTGCCGGAAAGCGACCAGTTCTTCTGCACCGTTTTTTCTTCACTGGCCAGTCCTTTTTCGGTGAGCCAGGCGCAGGAACGGCGCACGGAATCCACGGGCAGACCGGTTTTTTCAGCCAGCAGGAGCTCGGAGAGGGGATGGGCGGTGAGCTCGCTGAGCACTTTTCGTTCGATTTCGCTGAGTGCTTTTACGGCGGAGTTGAGTTCCATGGTCTTTCCTGCTGATTTTTTTATTATAATGGTTCCATAGTTTTTAAGGGCGTTTGCTTTGCGGTATTTGATTGATGCGGCTTTTTTGCTGAATGGTCCGGGTTTTGAGCCCGGCATGGCTTATGTGACGACTGCCGGAATAGACCGCGAGTTCCGGGATTCGCGTAGTCGCATGCTGGTGGACAATGCCATCCGCTTGGGGGCCTTAAAACTCCTGGAGCCTTCTTCGGATTCGCTGGCCCGCGTGAATGCGGATTCTTTAAGCCGGAGGCTTTCCAAACCCGACCGGGAGCTGGCGGCCCTGGCCCTGGATTTAAAGAACGCCGGAGAGGAATCGGTAGTGTATTCGGATGATTATTCCCTGCTGAATTTCCTGAAAAGCAGGGGCATTGCTTTTGAGCCCGTGCTAAGGGAAGGAATTAAACGCGTGCGGAAGTAGTTTTCAGTCCAGTTCCAGTTCAATTTCGCCGCTTTCTTTTTTTTCGATTTCCGAGTGGGCCACGATGTAGTCCTCGATGCCCTGGGTAATGGTTTTTCGTTTTTGGTATGCAAACCCGCCGGCAAGCACTAGGGTGACGGCCAGTGCAAGAAGCAGAAGCGGGTTTTCCAGGAAGGGTGCCAGAATGCCTGAATTGAATTGGGGCAGGATTTGTTTGGGGGTCTGATAGGTGATGCGGAGGGCATTGGTGGTGATGGGTCCATTCAGCTGGATGCGGTTCTGTTGCGCCTGCGCTTTTCCCTGGCTGATGAGTGCTTCAAGGTCCTGGTTTTGTTCGGGTTTGATTTCCGCCGAAAGAGGGAGAATGAATGTGATCCGGGTGGTTTTGGGAATGATGATGCGGGCCGCGGAAATGTAGTTTTCGAAAACGGTTTCGCGGATTTCCCAGTCCGTGCTGCGGGCGGATTCCTGGGTTGTTTTGGCCAGTGGGTCGGTGACTTCATAGGAAAGGGAAAGAACCTGCTGGGTTTCATCGTAGTAGATGGCGTATTGAGGGGTGCTGTTGGCGGGTGCAAAGTGGGGGTAAATGAAAGGATAATCGCTGCGCCAGGCGCCCAGACTGGCATTTTCCCTGGCTTTTTTCTGGAACGCCTGTTCGTCGAGGATGCTGGAAAATGAAAGGGTGTATTTTTCCAGGACGGTGGCGGTTCCTTCCTTGGAAAAAGTGATTTCCACGTCATGAAAGCTGACGGGCTGGGCGGCTTCTGTGCTGATGCCGGCCAGCAGGAGGCCCAGCAGCACGAGCAGGGAGCGCATTTTCATATGCAGAAAAGGGCGTTTGGTGCTAAAAAGATATGCCTGACCGGCGAATATTTCATGTTTTTGGCCGGATTTGTTTTTTTTGAAGGCGTCTGAATGCTTCGGTGTTATTTGATTCGTGAAAAACGGACCTGCACCGGTTTTAAATGTGTCCATCATTTACTTTTATGTGGTCGGCGCTTCATCCCTGAAAATCAAGTCGTTTGGGCATTCGTTCTTCCGCTTGGGTTTCGGAAAGACCAGCGTGGTGGTGGATCCGTTCATTCACAATTATGATTCTTCTCCCCGTCATGTGCCCCTGGTGAAGCCGCACACGGATGAGGAAGGGGTTGGCCGTCCGGACATTATCCTGGTTACGCACGAGCACTTTGATCATTTTGACAAGCAGGCGATTGAAACCCTGGCTAAGGAAGGCAACACCATGGTGGTGGGCCATCACTCCCTGCTTTCCACCCTGAACCTGCCCGCCAACTGCCTTAAGCCCGTGCAGGCGGGGCAGAAATTCTCCCTGCGGGGGCTGGACATTTCCACGGTGGCCGTTCATCACCCGAGTTCCTTTTACCCCTTGGGTTATGTGGTGGGAAAAGACGGGGTTTCCGTATTCCATCCGGGGGACACTTCGCTTCTGGATAAGTTTTTGCCGGTGGCGCCTTCGGTGGCATTGTTTCCGATCGGGGGCTGGTCCACCATGGACGTCATTGATGCCGTGAAGGCCACGAAAACCATGAAACCGGACGTGGCGGTGCCCATGCATTACAATACGTTTGAGTCCATCCGCGCGGACCCGCAGGATTTCGCGGCCCGCATTGAGAAAAGCAACATCAAAACGAATCCCATGGTGCTCAAACCCGGGCAAAGCTTTAATTTTTAGCGGACCGTTTCTATTTAACTTTGCCCATTCTCATTCTCGCCCGTTGTCGGGCGCGTTCAATCCGTTCCCGGTTCGCTTTTTCAGCGAATGCGTTTGCCTGCATTCTTCGTTCCCGCATCATGCCGGGTAGGAACGGATCCGGGTATCTGGGTCTTGGTTCCCGAATGTAATTATCCTTAGGAATCTTCAGCTTTTCCGCAATGCTTTCGGCGTGTTCGGGGTGCATCACGACAATTGCATCTTTGTTGGTTCCTTCCAGTAGGCGAAGCCAGCGTTTCTCTCTTTGATTATACATGTGATATACGTAATAGTTTGTCTTTAGCAGAAGTTCCCGCATGAGCGGATTGGGGTGTTTCAGCGCAGAAAAGGGGTCAATAATTCTGTTGGCCTCAACGGTATCCAATGACTTTACATTCAAACCTGGGGTATGGGCCTCTAAAATGAGCTTTTGGTATGCACGAACAGAAGGATTACGGGAAAATTTTCCTGTCTTAATGATTCCATCGACCATTTCCCGGTCTCCTTCAATGAACAGTATTTTTTTCCCGCGGATGCTTTCCTTGAACCGGTCCATCTCTTTTCTGACATGCTTGGCATCATGGTAATCCCGTAAATGATCGGCTTATTGGGGTGAACCGTCACATCATCGCCTTTTCCGCTTTCTTTAGGTCTTTGAGGTTCCCGATATCCATTATTTCCGCATCCGTTCGCAGGAACTGCACGTTTTTTCCGTTCCGGATGAGTTCGTTGATGGCGTCCGGGAGTTCAAGTTCTCCGCGGGCGCTTGGCTTTATTTTCGGGATCGCTTTAAAGATTTCCGAATTGAACAGGTAGATTCCGGCATTGATGAGATTCGATGGGCACTCGCTGGGTGCCGGTTTCTCGATGATGCGTTTCACATTCTTTCCTTGTACTTCCAGTACGCCGAAGTGCTGGGGGGTCTTGCTCGTGCGGGCCGCCAGAGTGGTGGGATTGGTTTTAAGGAGGCGTTTGAGGAGTGCGGTGGGCGGAATGAGGTCTCCGTTGAGGGCCAGGAATTTTCCCTTCATTTTTTTTTGTGCGCACAGGGTGGCGTGAGCGGTTCCGCGGGGAACGGCCTGAGTGATATACTCTATTTTCATTCCGTTCCATTTTTTTCCGAAAGATCGGGTGATTTGTTCTTTGCGGTATCCGACTACGATCACGGTGCGGGTGATGCCGGCTTGCTGGAGCCGGGTGAGAATGTGTTCCAGAATGGGTTTTCCGTGAATGCGGAGCATGGGTTTGGGGGTGGTGTTGGTGAGGGGTGCGAGGCGGGTTCCTTTGCCTGCCGCGAGGATGAGGGCATCCATGGTTAGTTCCTGTCCACGTTCACGTGCTGGCCTTCCTGGGCGAGTTGCGCGGAAGGAAATTCACTGCGGGCTTCCTGGAGTGATTCGTTGGAGTCCTGGATGCGGGGGCTTAAGTGAATGAGGAAGAGTTTTTTGCAGCGGCTTTCGCGGGCCGCGGTGGCGGCATCGCGGGCGGTGCAGTGAAGGGTTTCCTGGGCGCGTTCGGCCTGGGCGGAGAGGAATGTGGATTCGTGGATGAGGATGTCGGATTCCCGGATTTCCTTCCAGTATTTTTTGCTGGGCGCGGTGTCGAATATTACGGAGATTTTTCTTCCCTTTCTGCCCTTGGAGTAGTCCATGACCTGATTGGGGGAGAATGTTTTTCCGTTGAGTTTTATTTTTTGTCCGGCGGCCAGTTTGGCGTAGAGGGGACCGGGGGGAATTCCGAGTTTTTCGGCCTGGGCGCGCATGAATTCTCCGGCTTTGTCGGTTTCCTGAAAGCAGTATCCGAGGCAGGTGATTTCGTGGTTTAATGGAAATGCCTTCAGCGTGTATTGGGGGTTTTTGAGGGCGGTTCCTTTTTCGAGTTCGGTGAAGCTTAATTCAAAGGAGGGTTTGAGTCCGGCGGTTTTAAGGAGGTAGTTTACTTTGCTTTGGAGTCCGGGGGGGCCGATGAACGCAAGCGGGGTGGTGCGTCCGTTGAGGGTCATGGTGGCCAGGAGCCCGGGAATGCCCAGGAAGTGGTCGGAGTGAAAGTGACTGATGAGGATGTGGCTGACTTTCATGAATGAAACCCCAAACTGCATCATTTGCCGCTGGCATCCTTCCGGGCAGTCAAAGAGCAGGGTGTTTCCTTCCACGTGAAGGGCTACGCTGGTGAGTCCGCGGTCCTTGGTGGGGGCGGACCCGCTGGTGCCCAGGAATGTGAGTTCCATTGCACAACATTGACCGAGTTCATTTAATAATATTATTTGAGGATGATGCATATATGGATGAAGTGCCGGTTCCCTCTTATGCTTCCACGCGGGATGTGTCCGTTCCCCGCGAGCTTCTCTCTCAGGTGATTGGGCAGGATTCCGCGATTGAAATTATCCGTAAGGCCGCTTCCCAGAAGCGTAATGTGCTCTTAATCGGTCCGCCGGGTGTGGGTAAGTCCATGCTGGCGGCGGCCATGGCGGAGGTTCTGCCTTTTTCCCGATTGGAGGATTTGCTGGTGTATCCCAATGAGGCGGATCCCAATAACCCCAAGATTGTGGCCGTGGCCGCAGGGGAGGGGAAGAAAATCCTGGAGAACTCCAAGCTGGATTTTAAGTCCCAGGAAGATAATGCGCGTAATCTTTCCCTGCTGTTGTCCTTGGGCTGGTTTATTTTGTCCTTTGCATTATGGAAGCTGGGGTGGGTTCCGGATGTGGTGTATGCGGCCACCCTGATTCTGGGCGGGTTTTTGTTTATCGGTTCAACGCTGGGCTGGCAGATGCGCGTGCGCAGCGGGGGCCCGGTTCCCAAGCTCCTGGTGGATAATTCCGAGCGCCGTAGTGCGCCTTTTTTGGAGGCCACGGGGGCCCGGGCGGGTTCGCTCTTGGGGGATATTCGGCACGACCCCTTGCAGTCCGGGGGACTGGGCACTCCAGCGCATTTGCGGGTGGAGCCTGGAATGATTCACCGGGCGAACGGGGGCGTGCTTTTTTTGGATGAGATTGCCACGCTTTCAGCCAAGTCCCAGCAGGAACTGCTGACGGCCATGCAGGAGAAAAAGTATTCCATTACGGGCCAGAGTGAGATGAGTTCGGGGGCCATGACGCGCACGGAGCCGGTGCCCTGTGATTTTGTGCTGGTGGCGGCCGGCAATTACGGGGACCTGGAGCGCGTGCACCCGGCACTCCGTAGCCGCATCCGCGGGTACGGGTATGAAGTGTATTTGAACCTGGACATGGAGGATTCCGTGGAGAATCGTTTCCGGATTTCCCAGTTTGTGGCCCAGGAAGTGAAGAAGGACGGGAAGATTCCTCATTTCTCGCGGGAGTCGATGGAGGAAATCATTTTTGAGGCCCGCCGCCGGGCCGGCAAGAAGAACAAGCTCACCCTGCGTCTGCGGGATTTGGGTGGCCTGGTTCGGGCTGCCGGAGACATTGCCCGCGAGCGGGGTCACCGGCTGGTGGTTCCTGAGGATGTCCTGGAAGCCAAGCGGACTTCGCGCACGCTCGAACAGCAGATGGTGGATCTTATGATCAGTGAGAAGAAGGATTACCTGGTTTATCTCACGGAAGGCAGTGCCGTGGGCCGCGTGAACGGTCTGGCGGTTTCCGGTGAAGGGGATGCGGGAATGATTATGCCCATTGAGGCCGAAATTTCGCCCGCCCAGTCCAGTGAGGAAGGAAAAATCATTGCCACCGGAAAGCTGGGAGAGATTGCGCGGGAAGCGGTTCAGAACGTTTCCGTCATCATCAAGCGCTTGTCCGGAAAAGACATTTCGCGTCACGACATTCACGTGCAGTTTCTGCAGTCTTATTCGGGCGTGGAAGGGGACAGTGCCTCGATTTCCGTGGTGAGTGCGGTCATCAGTGCCCTGGAAGCCATTCCGATCAAGCAGTCGCTGGCAATGACGGGTTCGTTGTCCGTTCGCGGGGAAGTATTGCCCGTGGGCGGGGTGACCGCCAAGGTTTCGGCAGCCATTAAGGCCGGGTTCAAGGAAGTGATCGTTCCGTATGCGAATGTCAAGGACATCGTGCTTTCCCCGGAAACGGCTTCCAGAATCAGGGTGATTCCCGTTCACACGCTCACTGACGTGCTGGAGCACGCATTCGAGAAGTCAACGGCCTCGCGCCGGATTCTTTCCGCACTCAAGCGCATGGTGGACGTGAGCGTTTCCCGCAAAATCAAGGAAGAACTTTCCATTAAACCGCTTCCGGCATGACGGATTTTTGTTAATTTAGTAAAATCCTGTTTTTCGTTTTTTTATATATTTTTACAACGCAGTTTTGTGCGTGTTTTTAGCCCAAATATTTTTAAAGTCCGGATGAGGGTGTTATTTGAGGTGCGAGAATGAAATATGTCCGAATTTGTCGCTCCTGCGGAAAAGAAACCACTGTAAATACGGGTGGAGGAGGAAGTAAAGTAAACTATTTTTTATGCTCCTTTTGCAGCGCCTGAAATCGTTTGGTTGCTTCAGCCCGTTTTCTGTGCCAGCAGCACGCGGCCTTTTTTGAGGGTGAACATTCCGCGGGCCAGCTTTTGGGTTTGTTTGGTTCTGATGTTTTTGTATTCCACGGCGTGCTCGTCCCGGAAGACTTCCTGGATT
>JACRDJ010000017.1 GCA_016218635.1 Candidatus Iainarchaeum sp. | reverse complement strand
CTACAGGTCCTTTCTTATTATTAGGGGGCGCGGGGCTTTTTAACCCTTTTTGGGCGGTGTGGGGTATATGCGTTGGGTGGCGGTTCCCTGGCAGGCGTGGGTGGCGGCGGTGTTGTTTTTGCTTCCGTTGTTTTTGCTGCTGGTGTATGTGCTGGTTTTGGCGTGGTGGCTGGATGTTTTGTCCGGCCGGCTGTTGCTGAATGGGGTGGGTTTTTTGGCCGGTTTTTGTGTGATTTCGGTTTTTTGGCTGGCGCATGAGCTGCGCAGGCGGTTTTTTCGTGCGTGAAGCGCTGTTTTGGGATATTCGTTTTTATTCCTTTAGGGAACTCGATTGTTGTGGTGAGCTTCTTGTCGGAAGACCACGATTTTAAGAATGCTGTTTTGTCTTTGGAGAAAGCCCAATCCGAAAAGAGGGGCATTTTAGAGGAAGCGGACGCGGCGTCCGTTCAGGTGATTCAGTCGGCGCAGGCGAAGGCCAAGGAGCTGATTTCCCAGGCTTCCGTGCAGGCGGTGGCGGAACAGAACCGTTTGCTGGCGGAGGCCCGGAAAGTCCTGGATGCGGAGGAAAAGAAGGTTTTGGCGGATGCCGGGAAGGAAGCGGATTCCATTTGCCGAAAGCGTTTGACTCCTGTGGCTTTGGAGAAGATTGCGGTTAAACTGATTATCGGGTGAATGGATTTGTTTCCTGCAAAAATCAGCAAAGTCCGCCTGTTCGGACTCAAAAGCTGTTTGCAGGAAGTGGTGGGTCTTCTGCATTCTTTTGGAGAGACCCATGTTAAGCAGTTGGATTCTCGTTTTTTGGGTGCCGGTCAGCCGTTGCCTTCGTTGAATGAGTTGGCTTCGGAGCTGGTGCGCCTGAAGGCCGTTTCCCGTTCGCTGGTTCCGGTTCCGGTTTCCGTAAAGCAGGTGAAGATGGATTTGGGTTCGTTGCTGGAGGAATGCCGGCGGGTTTCATCGGATGCGCGTTTGAATGAGTTGTTTTCGCGCCGGGATTCCTTGAAGGGCAGGCATAAACTGCTTGTGGAGGAGCGGAAGCGGCTGGATTTTTTCCGTTCGTTTGACCTGGATTTTTCTTCGCTGAATTCTTCTTTGTTGGTTTTTTTCGGGGGACGCATTCCGTTGGCCAAGGCTTCCCTGGTCCGTCCCCGCATTCATCATCTGACTTCCCGTTTTGAGGTTGTTCAGAAGGCGTTGGGTGCGCAGGCGGTTTTCCTGATTGCCGTGGACCGGTCCGTTCATTCGGCGGTGCTCCGTGAACTGCAGTCGGTGGGGTTCTCCGAGGAACCCCTTCCTTCCGGGAAAGGGCATCCGTCTGATTTGCTGGCGGGAATCCGGCAGCAGCTGGCGGAGCTGGAATTGCAGGAAAATTCCTTTCAGCAGGAACGGATGGCCGTTTCAAGGGAGTATTATCCGAAAGTCATGTATTTGATTGAATTGCTGGAAATGGAGAAACAGCGGGCGGAGGTTCCCTTAAAGTTTGGTTCCATGAATGATTTTTTTGCATTGGAAGCCTATGTGCGGGAGAAGGATGTTGCGCGTCTGACTTCCATGCTTTCTTCCCGGTTTGGTTCAAGGGTTTCCGTGCAGGTTTTTTCAAGCGAGGAATTGGAACGTCTGCATGAAGTCCCGCCCACGCATTTGCTGAATGCGCCCCTGCTGGGCCCCTATGAGTTTTTGACCAAGATGATGAATCTTCCGCAAAGCAATGAGCTGGACCCTACCCTGATTTTTGCGGTTATGTTTCCCTTGTTTTATGGAATAATGATGGGGGATGCGGGGTATGGGCTGATTTCTCTTCTGTTGGCGTTTTTGCTCATGCGCGTGGCCTCCAAGGACGGTTTGTTGTATCCTATTTCGGTGATTTGGGCCTGGGGCGCGGTTCCCACCATTTTGTTCGGGTTCGTCTATGACGAATTCTTCGGGTTTCCGCATCATAAACTGCTGGAGCTGTTTGGGTTTCACGGGATTGAATTCTATCACGGCTTTGAGCGCATGGAATCTTTGACGCTCCTGTTGCCTTCTTTCATTGTGCTGGGCCTGCTGGTGGTCATGCTGGGATTTGTTTTGGGTGCCCTGAATGCCTGGCGGGAAGGACACGTTCATCATGCAGCCGCCAAGCTGAACTGGGTGTTTTTGCTGGGTTCGGGGGCTGTTTTGATTTCCTCGATTTTTTTGCCTTCCCTGGATTCCGTTCTGGTGCTGGGTTCCGGGGCCGTTTTCCTGGTTTCATTGGTGCTTCTGGTATTCCTGGAGGGCATGATGGGTCTCATTGAGATTCCTTCCGTGGCCGGCAACATTCTGAGTTTTTCCCGGATGCTGGCCGTGGGACTGGCTTCCGTGATTGTGGCAATTGTGATCAATAAACTGCTTTTGCCTTCCCTGGATCAGGGCATCCTGATTTTATTCTTTTTGCCCTTGTACGTATTCGGGCATTTGTTTAATGTGGGAATTGGAATGTTTGAATCACTGGTTCAGGGTGCACGCCTGAATTTCATTGAATTTTACGGAAAGTTTTTCAGGGGCAGCGGAAAGCCCTTTATGCGTTTCCGCGAAGAGCGCCGGTTTACGAAAGCCTGACAGTTATTTCATTAACGAAGGAGGAATACGATGGTATTGCTGGATCCGGTGTCCGCCAAGGCTTTGGCGGCTTCAATTGCCATTGCGGGAGGTGCCCTGGCTACGGCCTGGGTGCAGGCTGCAGTGGGTTCGAGTGCGATAGGAGTCATCGCGGAGAAACCCGAGGAAAGCTCCAAGCTTCTGGTTTGGATGGCTTTGCCCGAAACCCTGGTCATTTTTTCGTTCGTCATCGCGATTCTGCTGACCCTCAACTTCTCGTTGTAGGATTGGCGGAATCGTTTCCCTTCGGGGGAGAAAAATATGGCTTTGGAAAATTTAGGCATGGAACTGCTGGAAGAGGCACGGGCGCAGGCAAAAGAAAAGCGCCTGAGCGCTTCCCGGCAGTCAGAAGACCTCCTCAAGCGTGCCGGCGCGGAGGAAAAATCCCTTCGCGAGTCAGCACGCCTGCAGGCGGAACGGATGATTGAGGCGGAACGCGCGGAACGCACCAGCGGTTTTTTGCTCAAGGCTCAGCGGATGGTCTCTGAAGCCCGGCATGAATCCATTGAAGAGGGCATGAAGGGCCTCTTTGAGGCATTCGTGAAAGCGTTCGTTTCATCCAAATCCTATCCGGGATTTTTGGACCGCATGGTGCAGGAAGGCCTGACATCCGTTGGCGCGGATGCCGTAGTGTACGTGAATGCCCGGGACAAAAAGCTGCTGAAGGTAAAGGCTTCATTCAAGGAAAAAGACCTTTCCGGCGGCGTGATTGTGGCCTCCAGGGATGGCCGGGTTCGGATGGATGGTTCCCTGGAATCCGTTTTCCTGGAACAAAAAGAGGAAGCCCGCCGTCTGGTGGCGCAATCCTTGTTTGGAGGAAACGAAAAATGACGGATTCTGTTTTTTCGGTTTCCACGGTAGCCGTCCGGGCGCCCGTATTCGGTTACGCCAATTCCCGCACGAAGGCCATGCAGGGGCTCCTACTCAAATCAGCCGATTTTGAGTCCATGCTGAATGCAGCCGGCGTGCAGGATATTTTTTCCATGCTCGAGCGCACGGACTACCGGACGGACCTGGTGGAAGCGGCATTGGTGTCCGTTGGAACGGTCAATCAGATTGATATGGCTTTGGAAAAAAATCTTTCCCGCACGCTGAAAAAACTGGTTCGGATTGTTCCAAAATCCATGCAGGACAATTTACATGAT
>JACRDJ010000153.1 GCA_016218635.1 Candidatus Iainarchaeum sp. | reverse complement strand
TTGGATTTTATGACCGTTCCGCGCATGCTGTTGATTCATCTGATTGGCCGGGAAACGGAATCCGGCCGTCTGTTCGAGACTACGGAGCCTGAAGTGGCCAAGGACAGCGGTGCGGGAGAATCATCCGGGCATTTTACTCCCTTAAGCGTGGTGCTGGGGCGCGGGCAGGTATTGCCCGCATTGGAGAAGGTTCTGGAGTCCCTGCCGGCGGGGGAAAAAAAGACCCTGGTGCTGGCTCCGGCGGACGCGTTCGGGGAACGCCGCAAGGACCTGGTGCGCGTGATTCCATTGGCCCAGTTTCATGAGCAGACCCTTCGGCCTTTTCCGGGGCTGGTCATTAATGCGGATGGCATGAGTGGCCGCGTGCAGTCCGTTTCCGGCGGCCGGGTTCGGGTGGATTTTAATTCGGATCTGGCCGGCAAGCCGGTGGAGTACACGGTGTGGGTGGAGAAAGAAATCACTTCCGCGGACGAGAAATTATCCGCATTGGTGAAGAAGTTTTTTCACTTCGAGCAGGTTCCTTCCTTTAAGCGGGAGAACGCGAAACTCACCGTTTCCCTTCCCGGAAACCTTCCCCGCGAGATTGAACTGGTGCAGAAGATTTTTGA
The DNA here is from genome assembly GCA_016218635.1 of Candidatus Iainarchaeum sp. Taxonomy (GTDB): domain Archaea; phylum Iainarchaeota; class Iainarchaeia; order Iainarchaeales; family JAFGBZ01; genus JACRDJ01. The sequence goes on along the minus strand of JACRDJ010000153.1, from coordinate 3,977 downwards.
GCGCGAGGTCAGGGAAGTGGTGCCGGAAGTCACTGAAGTGGCATTTGAGTCTGTGAAAGCCCCTTCCCCGGCGCCTTAGGTTGGCTTTTAAAATGTTTACTTCCCATATCCTTTTGTCCGTTCGAGGCTTTTTTTTGGTGAACGTTTAATGCATACTCCTGTTCCAGACCCGCAGATGAAGATGAAGACCGGAACCACCACGGTCGGAATCCGTGCCAGGGACTGTGTGGTGCTGGCCGCCGACATGCGGGCCTCCATGGGGCACATTCCCATTGATGAGGAATCCGAGAAGGTTCACGAGATTACGGACAACGTGGCCATTACGGAAGCGGGTTCTGTTGGGGATTCCATGATGATTATCCGTTTTTTGCGTTCGCACGCCAGACTGTATGAAATCAACCGCGAGGAAAAAATGACGGGAAAGGCGGCCGCCACGTTCTTGGCCAATGTACTGAATGCCAACCGGTATTACCCGTTCTGGGTGCAGATGCTGGTCGGCGGTTATGTGAATGAACCGGAGCTCTTTGAAGTGGAGCCATTCGGCGGTCTGATTGAAATGAAGAAGTATGCGGTGACCGGTTCGGGGTCCGAGCCGGCCCTGACTACGCTTGATTTGAATTACCGCAAGGATTTAGCGGAAGCGGATGCCGTGGAACTGGCTGTGAAGGCCATTGAATCCGGAAAACGCCGGGACGTTTTTTCGGGCGGAAAAGGGGTCAGTGTCATGGTGGTTGACCGGAACGGACTGCGCCGCATTCCGGAAGCCCAGCTAAGCAAACTGATTGTCAAAGTGACGCCCTCCAACTGACTGTTCCATTCCTTGATTTTGTACTCATTGCACGATTATTATGCCAGCCGAATACCTGGAGCGGATTGAAGAGCAAGTGAAGGCCCTGGTCCCTCCGAATGCCATGATTTCAGCCGTTTCCATGGAAGGGCCCGAGATTGTCATTTACACCCGGAACCCCCGGGCATTCTTTGAAGGAGAGTCCCTGATTTCCGCCATCGTTTCTTCGCTCAAAAAGCGCGTGAACATCCGTTCGGACCCCTCGCTTCTGATGGAGGAAGCCAAGGCCGAGCGGCTCATCCGGGAAATGATTCCGGAAGGCGCGGGCATCAAATCCATCTTATTCAATCACCCGTTCAGCGAGGTCGTGATTGAGGCCCTGAAGCTGGGGCTGGTGATCGGAAAAGGCGGGGAAACCTCCCGGCGGATCATCCTGGAAACCGGCTGGTCGCCCACCATCATCCGGGCCCCCACCGGCGAATCCGAAATTCTGGACGGAATCCGGTATTATCTGCATAAGTATGCCGGTGAGCGCAAAAAATTCCTTGAACGCACGGCCCAGAAAATTTATGGTCAGACGGCGCCCTCCAATAACTGGTTCAGGCTGACGGCCCTGGGAGCATTCCGGGAAGTGGGCCGAAGCTGTCTGTTTGTGGAGTCCCGCATCACCAAGACCCTTCTCGACTGCGGTCTGAACGTGGCTTCCCGCGATGATCCGTACCCTTACTTGGAGTCCTTGCGGTTTCCGCTCAACGAACTGGATGCGGTCGTGCTCTCGCACGCGCACCTCGATCACGTGGGCATGCTGCCTTATCTCTTCAAAATGGGCTATGATGGTCCCGTGTACTGCACGGCCCCCACCCGCGATCTCTCCGCGCTGTTGACCTTTGACCTCATTGACGTGATGACCAAGGAAAACGCGGAACCCCCTTATGGGGAAAAAGACGTCCGGGAAATGGCCAAACACATGATTATCCGGGATTATCTGGAAGTCACGGACATCGCGCCCGACATGCGGTTGACCCTTCATAATGCCGCGCACATGCTGGGCAGTGCTTCCGTGCACCTTAACCTCGGGGAAGGTTCGCATAACCTGCTCTATTCGGCCGACATCAAGTACGGGTTCACCCGCCTCTTTGACAACATTGAACTCAACATTCCCCGCATTGAGACCCTGGTGCTGGAAAGCACGTACGGAGCCAAAGAAGACATTCAGGCCGCCCGGCCCGAAACCGAGGAACGCTTCCTCAAAGTGCTCAAAGAAGTGCTGGACCAGGAAGGTAACGTGCTGATTCCCGTATTCGCCGTGGGCCGTGCCCAGGAACTCATGCTGGTCATTGAAAACTTTTACCGCCGCGGACTGCTTTCCCAAGACACCCGGGTGCTAGTCGACGGAATGACCAAACAGGCCTCCGCCATCCACACCGCCTATCCGGAGTACCTGCGCGAAACCGTGCAAAAACGCGTACTCCAAAACGATTCCCCCTTCACTTCCGAACTCTTCAAAACCGCCGACCCCCGCAAACGCGACGAGGTCATCAACGGAACCAAGAACATCATCATCGCTTCCTCCGGAATGCTGACCGGCGGGCCATCACTGCAGTACTTTTACGGGCTCGCCGAAGACCCCCGCAATGCCATCTTCTTTGTGGGCTGGCAGTCCGAAGGCGCCCTGGGCCGAAAAATCCAGCAGGGAGTTCCCTCCCTTCCGATGGTGGAAAACGGGCGCACACGCTCCCTTAAAATCAACATGCGGGTGGAATCCTTTGAAGGATTCTCCGGTCACTCCGACCGCCTGCAACTGGTCAGTTACGTGAAAAACATGCGCGCCAAACCCAAACGCATTTTCACCAACCACGGGGAAAAAAGCAAGTGCATCGAACTCGCCAAGCACTTATCCCAAAAATTCAACATCTCCTCCGCCAGCCTCTCCAACCTTGACGCGGTGAGGCTGCGCTGATGTTATAGTATTTATTAATTCATCCAGGGCATCTCATGCATGCCTGAATCAGACGCCGAACAAAAAAGGCGTTCCCTGCAAACATCCAACCTGTTCGTGCAGGGTTTAGCGGTATTGAAAGAAAAACCGGTCAGCGGAACCGGCACCGCTCCGGATAAATTAGTTCTTTCCCACGAAGGAAAAAGACGCTTATTGGAATTAAGAGCGTTAAAAACAAGGCCCAACCGGGTCAAGCCGCGCATGCCCCGCTAGCGCTTTCTTTTTCTTTTCTTTCCCTCTTTTTTTCGTTCATGAAACTGGTGATTACGGGTTCTCCGGGAACGGGTAAGACCACCTTGGCCCAAAAGCTTGGGACGTGGTTGAAAATTCCCGTGATTTCGGAAGCCGTTTTCTGTTCCGAAGAAAGAATCGGGTCCCTTTCTGTGGAAGGCGAACGGGAAGTTCCCCTGGGCCTGCTCCGCAAACGGCTTCTTCCAAAACTCAGGCCGCTTAATTCCTGGATTGCGGAAGGGCATTTATTGTGCGAAGTGCGCCTTCCGGCGGATGCGTGCGTGGTATTGCATGCGAATCCGGTGGTTTTGGAGAAACGGCTCCGCCGGCGGGGGTATTCGGAAGAGAAGGTGCAGGACAACATTTTCTGCCAGGAAACCGGGTATTTTACCGAAAACGCCCGAAAGAATTACCGGGCGGTTTACGAAACGGACTATTCGGCACCGGCCTCCGTCTCCATCGATGAGGTTTTAAGCCTTCTTAACAAAAAGAAATTATTGCCTGCACGCAAGCGATCCCCATGAACCTGAAATTTTTTTCCATTCCGGCGCTCTTATTGGTTTTGTTCCCATTGGTGTCCGGGGCCGCGCCGGTTTCGCTGAACGAACTGGGTTACTCTGATTTTGTGCTAAATACCCCCCGGCAGTCCCAGTGCTTTGAAGCCACCTTTTTTGGCAATGTTCCCGATTCGCGGGAGCTTCCCTCGCTTTCCCTTCACCTGAGCGCATTTGGTGCCCCCACCCATGATGCCGGATGGCAGGTTCTGCTCAATGACGAAAACATTTATTTCCTGACTGCCAAGGCCGCTCCGCTGACCGGCTCCGCGGAAAATTCTTTTACCGGCTGGCTCCGGCTCGACCTCAACCGGCCCATGGTTTTGGAGCAAAACAAGCTGACACTCTGCCTTAAAACCTCGGACAGCACGCCCCGGCTTGGGGTTTTGTCCGATTCTTTTTTTGA
>JACRDJ010000022.1 GCA_016218635.1 Candidatus Iainarchaeum sp. | reverse complement strand
TCCTGCAGGCGCTTGCGTAATTCAAAGTAATTGGCGATGTTTCCGTTCATGGCCAGCGTGAACCATTTCCATTTGCGTCCGTGCTGGCGTTCCATGGGGTGCGCGTACTCAATGTCATCCGAGCCCATGGTGGCATAGCGGACGTGGCCGATGCCGGCGATTCCGTCGTATTTCTTCATGAGGTTTTGGGCCTGATTGGGAATCTTGGTTTCAAACGCATCGTATACGGTTCCCAGTTTTTTATATGTCTGAATGAGCATGGGGCGGTCCGGATCATAGGTGCTGATTCCGGCACTCAATTGCCCGCGGTGCTGAAGCTGAAGCAGCATCTTGAAAAGGTATCGGGAAGCGCCTCCGGACGGATAGTCCTTAAGGGGTTTCTTGAGATAAACCGCGGCGACACCGCATTCTTCGTGTACTTCGTCCCCCACATCACCACCAAGCGATAAATCACTAATAGTGATAAGGGATTAATAAAAAGGGGGGTTGCGAAGGCTTCGTTGAAAGTCTTTGTTTTTCGGTATTTATCCGGTCTTCCAACACCGAGAAAGGTTGGCAAAAGCCGGAATAAGGCGTTCTGCTAATGTCGCGTCTTTTGAAATTCAGTTATCTCTGGACAGTTTCAATGGAGCCGGTTGCGAACGGTCTGTCCGCCTGATTAATGTAGCAGTTGCGTTTTTCTTTAAATGCTGTCGGTTCCTTGAATAAACGGGGGTCTTGTTGCAGCGCATTGAAGTGGGTTATCGCCATCTGGAGGACGATGTGGCCGGGCAGGGGGTAAGGGCTTCCCTGCAGGAAGACCTCGGAGTCCGGGTGAATTCCGTTGAATTTGTGGACGTATTTGAATCCGAGCCCGGTTTTTCCTCCAAGGATTTGTTTTTTCTGGCCGAAAACCTGTTTTCAGACCCCATTACGCAGACGGTTTCCATTGGCCGCCCCCTGCGGTCCCGGTTTGATTTCAAGATTGAGGTGCGCTTTCATGGAGGGGTGCTGGATAATGTGGGTGAGATGGCTGCGTATGCGGTCCGCCAGATGATTCCCTCCGCGCCCGCGGACCTCCGCATCCATAACATCCGCCAGTACGTACTTCACGGCCGGCTGACCCTGGTCCAGGCGGAAAAAATATGCACCAAACTCCTGGCTAATCCCCTGATTGAGCATTATACTATTATGCAGAGGAAAGCAAATGAACGATGAAATCGTTTTAGCGGGCCGAAGCGGACATCAGTTGATGGAACTCAGCCGGCAGATGGGCTGGTCACTGAACGAAACGGAAATGAAGGTCATCGCATCCCATTTTCTTAAGCTTAAACGCAATCCGTCCCGCATTGAACTGGAGTCCTTGGCCCAGACCTGGAGCGAGCACTGCAAGCACAAGGTATTCACGGGCGAAATCACGTTGGTGGAGAACGGAAAAAAGCGGGTCATCCGCAATCTCTTTAAGTCCACCATCAAGAAAGCCACCCTCGGTATTGCGAAAAAAAAGAAGTTCCTGTGGTCGGTTTTCTGGGACAATGCGGGCATCATTGAATTTACGAAGGATTTCGGGGTGGCCTTCAAGGTGGAAACCCATAATCACCCCAGTGCGCTGGACCCTTATGCGGGCGCCAACACGGGAGTAGGCGGCGTGGTCCGCGACATTCTGGGATGCGGGCTGGGCGCCAAACCCATTGCTTCCACGGACGTGTTCTGTTTTGCGGACCCGCGCACGGACGCTTCATTGGTTCCTTCCGGAATCCTTCACCCCAAACGGGTCTTTAAGGGAGTCCGCCGGGGCGTGAAAGAATACGGAAATCCGATGGGCATTCCCACCGTGAATGGCTCCATTTTTTTTGACGAACGCTTTCTGGGCAACCCGCTGGTTTTCTGCGGAACGGTGGGCCTGATTCCGCGAGGCGCCGAAAAAAAACGGCCCCGCAAGGGTGATTCCATTGTGGTGATTGGAGGCCGTACCGGCCGTGACGGCATTCATGGAGCCACGTTTTCTTCCGCGGAATTATCCGAAGTCAGTGAAACCTCCGTGGTGCAGATCGGCAATCCCATTGAGGAAAAAAAAGTTCTGGACGTGATCCTGCAGGCACGGGACCGCCGTCTCTTTAATGCCATCACGGACTTCGGGGCCGGTGGATTCGGTTCGGCGGTCGGGGAAATGGCCCAGGGACTGGGTGCCCGTGTTTTTCTGGACCGCGCACCCCTCAAGCAGCAGGGGCTTTTGCCCTGGGAAATCTGGGTGTCCGAATCCCAGGAACGCATGGTGCTCTCCGTGTCTCCTGCTCATTTGAAAGCATTCAGGGAACTGTGCGCCTTTGAGGACGTGGAAGCGTTCGAGCTCGGCACCTTCACGGGCTCCGGAAAAATTGAGTTATTTTATGGAACGGAAACGGTCGGAGTGCTGGACCTCCGATTCCTGCACGAAGGACTTCCGCTCTTTTGCGAGCGGGCAGAATGGAGTGCTCCCGTTTTTTTCATTCCTTCCTTTTCCCAACCGGCTGGCCTGAATGCGGTTCTCCGCCAATTGCTGGCCCACCCCAACATAGCCTCCAAGGAATCCACGGTCCGCCAATACGATTTCGAAGTGCAGGGCGGCACCATCGGAAAACCCTTCGTGGGCCGGCTGGGGGACGGTCCCGCGGATGCGGCGGTGATTAAGCCCCTGCCTGACCGGCCATTGGCCATCACGCTTTCCAATGGAATCAATCCCTGGTACTCAGACCTTGACCCGTACTGGATGGCGGCCTCCGTGATTGATGAATCCATCCGCAATTCCCTGTCCGTTGGAGGAAACATTGACCACCTGGCTTTGCTGGATAATTTCTGCTGGGGCAACCCCACAGATCCCCGAAAACTGGGGGCACTGGTGCGCACCGCCCAAGGCTGCCATGACACGGCCCAGGCTTTCGGGACCCCGTTTATTTCCGGAAAGGATTCATTCTATAATGAATTCCGCATTGGGGAAAAGACCATTTCAGTTCCCGGAACGCTTTTGATTTCCGCGGTTTCCGTGATGCCGGACGCTTCCGCGCTGTTGTCCATGGATTTCAAGGAAGCCGGCAACCCCGTGTACCTGGTGGGTTCCACTTTCAATGAACTCGGAGGCAGCCATTACCTGCACGTGCTGGGAAAAACGGGGGGAATGCCTCCTCTGGTCCGGTTTGCGCAGGCCAAAAAAATATTTGAATCCGTTTCCCGCCTCACGCGGCAAAATGTCCGCTTTGCTCCGCGCATGGTGCGTGCCATTCATGACTTAAGCGAAGGCGGGCTGGCAGTGGCCGCGGCTGAAATGGCTTTCGCTTCCCCTTACGGGGTTGAACTCGATCTTTCCTTTGTGCCTTTGGGTGAGAAAAAAATGCGCGCGGACGAAGTACTTTTCTCGGAATCCAATTCGCGTTTCCTCATTGAAGTGCAGGCCGAACACGAAAACGCTTTCCGCCGGCTCCTTAAAGGAGTCCCGTTCGCCCGCGTGGGAACCGTCACTCCTGAACCTTTCCTGCGGGTCCGCGGAGCCCGCGGAGAACTTCTGCTGGATTCTTCCTGTCCGGTCCTGAAAGCGGCCTGGACGAGGACCCTGGACTGGTGAAATCATGAACGCGGCAGTATTGCGCGGACCCGGAACCAACTGCGACCAGGAAGCCGTTTTGGCGCTGACCCTGGCCGGGTTTCGCACGGAGCTGGTGCACGTGAAGCGTTTTTTGGAGAAAGAAAAACGGTTTTCGGATTACTCGTTTGTGATGCTTCCGGGCGGATTCCTGCACGGGGACTATTTGGGTTCCGGAAAAATCATGGCCAGCCTGCTTCGGTTCAATCTGGCCGAAGAATTCAAATCCTTTGTGGACGGAGGCGGACTGGTGTTAGGCGTATGCAACGGATTCCAGGTGCTTGCAAAGGCCGGCGTACTTCCCGGATTTAACGGAAACTATTCCGCGCCCCTTTCCACGCTGACCTTTAATGCTTCCGGCCGCTTCGAATGCCGGTGGGTGACGCTCAAAAAAGTTCACTCCAAGAGCCCGCTCCTGGAAGGCATTAATGAACTCAACGTTCCGATTGCGCACGGGGAGGGCCGGTTTGTGCCCAAGGACACTTCCGTGCTCCGCAGACTCTATCACAACCGCCAGATTGCGTTCAAGTACACGGAGAACCCGAACGGTTCCGTGGACGACATTGCCGGGATCACGGACGAATCCGGCCGCGTGCTGGGATTAATGCCCCACCCGGAACGAAACCTTTACTCCATTTTGTCCCCCGCATTCGCGGCCAACCCGAATCCCGGAAAAGGGGAAGGACTCAAACTCTTCGAGAATGCGTTCGCGCACCTGAAACGGTGACTGGCCGTGAAAAAACCCCTTCGTCATTCCGCCGAACGGGTGAAGCGGATTGAACAAAAAATTGCCAAAGCGCCTTCCTTTTTTAGCAGGCACCTGAATCAACTGGGACTGCTTTCTCCGGATTGGAACGCTCATCGGGACTATGTTTCCTACAACCATTTTTTCCGAAAACCGTTACGGATTTTTTTCGGTTCCCAGTCCGGCTCTTCCTGGTGGCAGCATGTGCGCGGAAAAGGTTTTGTCGCTTCCACGATCCTTGAAGTGCTTTCTATGATTCCGTGTTCGCCCAAAAAACCACTGGAAATACTTGAAGACGGTCCCGGAAAAGGGCGCTTCATTCAGACCCTGCGCAGAAAGCTCATCGAAAACCGCGTTCCCGTGAAAACAACGGCGGTGGCCATCCATCACATTCCGGAACTCGAGCGTCTTAAAGAGAGCGGCGAACTGGATGCACTTGTTGTTCCCAAGAGCGCTTCACTGGGATTGCCGGGCGCCGAATTCTTTGTTCCCGACAGACCCCTGGATGCCATCTTCTCGATGTTTGGATCCATCCATTACACGCTTCCTGAACTCCGCAAGGATCATCTGCTTAAATATGCACACGCACTCAAACCCGGCGGGATTATGTTTGCCGGATTTGATACTTTTACGGATGTCAAAAAGGAACCCTTTCCGGACATTGAACGATCGTTCGCCAAACAGGGATTCAAAGCCAAATTCTTCAACCTGCATTTTGGCGGAAGAGTCTTTCCGGACACGATTCTGCTGGTTCAGCGGCTTCCCCATTCCCGTCCTTAATGGGATCGGGTTTTTCCCCTCTTTTCTTTTCCCGCCATGGATTATCTCATTTTTTTCCGGTGCATGTAATCCTTTATTCTTTCACGGAATTCATGAAGGGAATGCTCGCTTTTTGGTTCGATTCCCCATTTTCTGAATTGCTCCTTCCGTTCATGGGATGGGTTAGGGGTATGAATGCGAAATGGCCCAAAGTGGGGCGGCAGGCTTTCATGAATGGCGTGCTCGATCAGGGATGCAAACCCCTTTCGTTTGAATGGCGCTGAAAGCGCTTCATGGGGGGTGTGTTCGCCGAATGGATCCATTTCAAGGATGGTGATTCTTCGGTGAGAGGGATTAACCCGGAGCCAGACGGAACCCAATGCGCGGGGCAGTTCAATATCATGCTTCGTTCTAACCGTATGAATAGTTTCCTGAATGCGTTCATCGGTGAGAAATAATGCGCCTTTTTTTTCCGGGTCCGGCCCGATGGAAACCCGGTATTTGTAAAGAATGCTGCCGGGCGGAATATGTGCTTCCGTACTGAGCCGGAAATCGTCTCTGCCGACATCCCTGCTGATAATGAACCCGTTTTTTTTCTCCATGCCCAATTATGCACGGATCTGGTTTAAGTGCTTTTCTTTCCTTTCTTTTTTTTGAATGCAGGGTAGGACCCACCCCCTGAAAAATGGGTTTTATGGAAGAATTTCAGCCATTCAGAAAGGACTGACTTCCGGGCGGCAGTCCCCTCTTTTCTTGTAGAAAAGTATATTACCCGGATAGGGCCCTAATGGGATTATGCCCCCGGCAAAGCCTTCCGGAAAAATTTCGGCCATTCACAAAAAATTTCCCTACCGTATTCCGCGTTCCGAGCTGCCGGGCGAGCCGGAAATCGATTCCCGCCGGACCAAACGGTTCGGATTGAACATTCTGGAGAAAATCGTGACGCCTCAATTGGGCCGGGTGGTTCCTTCCTTTCATTTTCAGAATGCGACCCCGACTGCGGTAAGGCCGGTGGTGGATTATGCCATCGCACACGGGCTGGACCGGATCATTGTCCGCTCGGACCTTCAATACTCTCCGGATTCGGTTTTGTCCAATGATGAGTGGGCCCGTGCGCCGCGCTCTATTTTTTTCGGTGGACCAACAGGATCCGCAGGAACTGGCGGAGGCAATTTCCCGGTTTATGCAACGCCGGCTGGTGACTTATCCGGACCGTAAAACCGGGCGCTTTGCGACCTTTTTTGCGAACCCCGTCCGTTCCAGGGGGGGTATTAATCGGGTGGGGGCCGTCGAACTGTTCTTGGTGGGTCAAAAACCCGTTTTGCTGCTTAGAAATTATTCTCCGCTGGCTCCGGATCTTTATTTGGGCTCCAAGAAAATGGTGGGAGCTGCGCCCCATCAAACCAGTTTCCGTTACTATTCCGGCAAAAAACCGGTTTCTCCGAAGCTCAGGCAACGCCTGCTGGAAATAGCGAACACGCTCTTTGAAAAAGAAGGGCTTCACCGATTTGAATTAAGTTTTGTCACCTATAAAGATGAACCGTCGCTTCCGGAATTCTATGACCTGCAGATAGCGCATCCGCATGATATCCGATTGGATCCGGGTGTCTGGAAGCGCTTCCGGCCGCCCTTCAGATGGCTTCCCTGATTTATTTCAGCTTTCGGCGGGGGCGTTGCGGCTTGGGCGGTTTCGGAACGGGTTCGTGGCGCGGGGGGCCGTGAAGGCGGGGCAGTGGATGCTCATGACGGTATTCCCATACTTTATGCTCCATTTCGTGAATGGACTGTTTTAACGGCATGGAGGTCCATTCCGTCCACTTCTTAGTGGTGAACTGGCTTCCTTCATGCGGTTGGCGGAGCACGGAGCGGATACGGTATTCCTTGGCGTCCCTTGGTTTCCCGAGTTTTCTGGCAATGTCTTTTTCAGCCTGGAGTTCAAGGAATGTGGCAATACTGTGCCCCTTGATTTCTTTGAGCAGTTCGGATGGAAGTGCGCCGGAGTGAAATTCCCCGTAGGGGTCAAACATGCTGTGCTGAATGAACCCGGAGTGCGGGTGGACTTCAAACGAAATCTCTCCCAGCCGGAGCGGAACCTCTTTTTTTCCGCAACCGCATGCTCGGATATTTTCCGGGCAAACCCGGCGAGATCGGCTTCCGTGACAAAAAACATGCCGGAAGGCATTTCCTGCCTCTTGGTGTAGGGGCCCACATGAATGGTGTATTTGACCTCGGTTTCATTGGGTTTCCGTTGGTTGATTTCCCGTTTCAGAAAAACTCCGTACGTTGTTTTGGGCTCCTCTTTTTTTGCGGGCCATACCCATAATCCCATTCAGGAACTGGCCCGCATTGTTCTTTTTAGCTTAGCGGGTGCGGGAGTTGTTTCGGAGTTCTGCCAGAATGCGTTCCCTGAACACATTAAGGTCCGTTTTTCGGATTTTGGCGGCCGCGGCCGGTTTGTGTCCGCCGCCTCCGGCATCCGGGAGTCCTTCACAGGCTTTTTCCATTAAGTCATTGACGGCTATTCTGCCGTCCTGTCTGCGCGCGCTGAAGTAAATGAATTCTCCGCCGGTCTGGCCGATGAGCACGGTTTTGTCGGGGAACATCTGGTGGCTGACGCGGTTGGCGAGCATGGATTTGAGTTTCAGCGGATGATCGAATATGAAAATAATCAGTTCTTCTTTTGGGAATTCCTCTTTTTTTTCCCGGAACCGGGTTTCGAGTTTGCCGAGTTCGGTTTCCAGCCTGTTTTTGAGTGCAAAGAATTCTGAGCTCATCATTTCTTTCGGGGTTTTTGCATTAAAGAATTCCTGCACCAGCGAATTGAGCCGGGAATTCTCAATGGCTTCCACGGCGCTGATCATTTCCGCGAGCGCGAAGAGTTCATCAAAGGATACGCGGTGCCGGTGCGTCTGTTCGTCCATGAATTCCTTCCACTGGATTACGCTGTTGTCTCCGGTGAGTCCGATGCAGGCCACCCAGGAGAAGGGCGTAATGTCGGTCAGTGAACTGAACAGGTCATAGGCCAGTTTGGCGGTCGGGTACTTGGCCCCTTCCATGGGGGAAATGTCAATTGATTTCACCATGGTGGTCTGTTTCGAGTCCATTTCATGGTATTTTTTGTGATGGTCAATGATGAGTACTTTCATGAACTTTTCCGCTTTCCTGATGTCGGCAGGCTGCTGGTCCAATGAAATGTCGAGGCAGATTAAGTGGCTGATTTTTTTGGCTTTGGCCGTTTCCAGGGTGGAGTCCCGGATTTGGGGGGCCACTTTTCCCTGAGTGAAAATCCATCCGGGCTTTTTCCCGGTGAGCTGTTCAATCGCGTGCGCGGTAATGACGGCCGAGCTTAATCCGTCCGGGTCTCCGTCAAAGAGAATGCCTACCCGGTCCTGGGCGGTCAGGGAGCGGACGAATTCCGTGAAGGAAGGGGGTGCGGGGTTCATAGAAAGAGCCTTCAAGCAAATCTTTTTAATCCCTTTCAGCATTGCATAGTATACCCTGGTGAAGAAATGGTCTTTGAATATACCAACAAGAAAGGAACCAAGTATTATCTGAACCAGCGCGGAAGACTGTATTTTTTTTCCCGGAAATCCTCTGCGGACTCCATTGACCTTCCCTCCGGTTACCAGGTGGTTGAATCCGAGTCCACGGGATTGCCGATGCTGAAAAAGAAGTAGTTTTTCGTTTCTATCCGTTTCTGGATTGATTGAATGTCTCCCACTATCCGTTCACTGGATGCCTACCCGGACCGTCTCGCACAGGCAGTTAACCGCCTGGCCGCAGAGAACCCGCAGCTTTCCTATGCGGACGTTCGCATGGAGCTCTTTGAAGGCCGGGGGGTTTCCGTCAAGGACGGCGTGGCCAGAAGAGCCAGCGAGGACTGGGGTGCTTCCTTGGGAGTTCGCTGCTATTATGGGGATCAATTCATGCGGGCGAGCGGAATGGCGGGAATCTCTTTGGGGGAAACCCAGCTGAATGATTTTTCCAACGTGCTGAATTCTTTGCTGGAAACCGCGTACCGCCGCGCCAAGCAGTCTTTTACGCAGAAAAACCTTCTCCGTAAGGGCTTTAACGGGCTGGCAAAATCCATTCACGCACTTGACATGGGAAAAATAGCCGCTCATTCTGACACCGTGCATTATCCGTTTAAGAAAAACCCGCTGGACTGGGGCCTGGATGAAATGCTTTCCCGCATGCAGGGTGTTTCAAAGGATGCGCTGAAAATGGAGGGAATCATTTCCAGCCTGAATGGGTGCATGAGCGGATTTTTGCGCAAGCTCTTTGTTTCAACGGAGGGAACCGTGATTGACCAGACTTTTCCGCTCACGGAGGCCTTCCTGTATGTGGCCGCCAAGGGAAAGGAAACCGAGGTATTCCATGAAACCCTGGGTGGCTGGGGCGGACCCGAAGTGATGGATGGAGTCAATCCGTTTGAAATGTCCCTGGAGGCATTCAATGAATTCCTTTCCCATGGAACGGTTTCTTTGGCCAATGCGCCGGCAGCCCCGCTGGTGAAAGGCGCCACCGTCATCACGGACCCCTGGTTTAATTCCCTGCTCTGCCACGAGATTGTGGGCCATCCCTGCGAAGCCGACCGCGCGCTTAAACGCGAAGCCGCCTGGGCGGGGCGTGCCTGGTGGTTTAATTCCATGGAAAACAACCGCATCGGAAAACCCGTGGCCTCCGAGCATGTAACCGCTTTTTCGGACCCTTCCCTTCCCGGATACGGGCATTATAAATATGATGATGAAGGCACTCCCGGCAAAAAAGTGGTGCACATTGATAAGGGCCTCCTGAAAAGCTTTTTGAATTCACGGGAAACCGCGCTCATTTTAGGAGAAGAACCCAACGGGGGCATGCGGGCGGACAGCGCGCAAAGCGTTCCCGTCATCCGCATGAACAACACCTGTTTTGCTCCCGGAAAATGGAATTCAGACGAACTGATCTCTGAAACCCGGGACGGGTTCTTTGTGATGGGCGCCAAGACCCCTTCCATCGGGGAAACCCGCCAGAACTTCAAGATTACCTGCTGGAAACTTTACCGGATTGAAAACGGGGAGCTCGCCCAGTTATACCGCCTGGGCGGAATCACGGAGGACTCCTTCAATTATCTTTCCTCCATTGATGCCTGTGCGAAGGATTTCAAGATGTTCAACATTCCCAACTGCGGAAAGGGAACCCCCATGCAGACCATGCGGGTCGGAAACGGCGGTCCCACCATGCGCGGAAAGGCCACCGTTTGCGGATCCCACGAGGTGGCCCTGGCATGATGGAAACCAGTGCCTTGCTGAACGCGGTGGACCGCTCTCTTATTGAATTCCGGAAAAACTCCGCCATCCGGGAAGCCGAAGTGTTTGCCTCCGCCAACCGTCTGAACGTATACCGCCTCGGATATGCCTCCAACATTCCATCCAACGGACTGGAAGAATCCAAGTCCGAGGAATCCTTCGGAATGAGTGTGCGCGTGCTTTTCTCGGACGGCCGTCTGGGGTTCGGAAAAACAGACGGTGAAGTCTCCCTCAAAGGCGCCCTGGAAGCATTCGAGAAAGCCAAGCGTTCCGCGGTGCCCGACCCGGACTTTAAGTCCTTTCCATCGCCTGCCGGAAAACCCAAGCTCAAAAATTATGCGGACAAACAGCTCGTGGACCTCGATGAGGCCGTAGCCGTGGACATGGCCTATTCGGCCCTGAATGGGGCGTTCAGCGAACTGCGTTCCCAAAAAATGGAATCCAGCGTGAACCTCACGGGGGAAGTCAGCTTCCTGGTGGAACGCATGGCGGTCGCCAACTCGAACGGCATCAGTGAAACCGATGAATCCACCATTGCGGTTTCCCGCATGACAGCCATCCTGGAAGGATCCCAGGACGTCTCCGGCATGTGGTTTGATTCCTCCACTTCGCTCACCCACTTTAATCCCTTTCATGCCGGAACCGTTTCCGTGCAGAAGGCATTCTCGCTTTTGAACGGAACCCGCGTGGAATCCGGTCCCGTGGATGCGGTCATCGGCCCCGTGGCCTTTGCGGACATACTCTACTCGCGTCTGGCGCTTTCCCTGGATGCCGTTGAAATCAATGCATCGCCTTTCTGCGGGATGCTGGATAAGCCCGTGGCCAGCGAAAAATTTTCAATTGCGGACAACGCGCTCCTGGAGGGTGCCATTGGTTCCAAGCGCGTAACCGACGAAGGGCTCCCCACCGGAATCACTCCCTTAATCGAGAAAGGAAAGCTCGTGAACTTTCTGTCCAACGATTATTATGCGAAAAAGTTTTTGCCCGACAGGCGCTTTAGTGGCCGGAACGGATTCCGGTTCGGGGACGGCGACGGACGCAATTATGATTCCGAACCCGGCGTGTACGCCTCCAACCTGGTGGTGGAACCCGGCTCTTTCGGCGAAGAAGAACTCGTTTCCGAAATCAGGAACGGCATTTACGTGGGCCGCATCTGGTACACGTACCCCGTGAACGGGCTTTCCTCCCCGGACTTCACTTCCACCATCCGCGGAGACTCCTTCATTATCCGCAACGGAAAAATAGCGGAACCTCTGGTTCCCAACACGCTCCGCATTAATGACAGCTTCCTGCGCGTACTCCAAAACATTGTGGCCGTCGGAAAAAAACCCATGCCCGCACTTGCCTGGGGCGAGCCCTCCGTGGTCCTCACGCCCTCCGTGGCCGTCAAAGGACTCCGCGTGGAACGGATCGCGAAAGGACTGTACTGACGGGTTTTCGAAACATTATTATTCAATCAATGCTTATACCTTTCATGAATGTCCGTGGACAGGGTGCATTGGAACTGTTGCTCCTGGTTGGCGGAGCGGTTCTCTTGGCACTTGTGGTGATTTCAGTTCTTTCCTCCACCTTGCAGGGGGCCCAAACGGGAAACAGCGTTCAAACCGTCCAGCAAAAGACCGCCAATGCCACGACAAACGCACTGCAGGGCCTTGATTCCGCTTCTCCTTCCCCCCCGTTTTCCCTGGCTTACTCATTTGGTTCCGGAAACAACGGCTTTGCACTCAACCTCACCCTTTCGGTATCGCTGACCGCGGCCGGGCTTCTGGCCCAACTGCCTGCCTGCACCCAGATAACCCGTCAGGATCCTGCCAGCTATGGAAGCACTTCCCTCACGTATCAAACGTATTCCGGCGGAGGGCCGGTAAGCGACTTTCCGATCGAATCCGGAAAAGGATATCTGGTCAACTGCACGGCAGCCCAATCCGTGACCCTGTCCGGTTCGTCCATTCCCGTTTTCTCGGACCCCGTCCTTTACCAATATAGCACCTTTGTGGGATTTCCCGGAATTGACCAGGTGAGCCCCCCATATACAGCAGAAAATTACCTCATTCACCTCAATGTCTTGCCCCGAAACTGCAGGTCCATTTCCCGCTGGAACGGAACCACCTGGGTCTCCCACACGCTTGGAATTCCCATTAACAATTTCACGCTCACGCCCACCCAAGCCTATGTGGTCAGCTGCACCAGCGTCTGATCCACGGAGAAATTCTTTTCTGAATTCCTGTTCAAACCGTTTTATATCGGAGTTCCACCAGCCCGCTGGGGAACTTCCTCGTTTGTTCGAGCCTTAATTTTGTTTTCGTCGCCCCGCGCCCGAACAACGGAATCCCTTTTCCGATCACCACCGGATGCACGAAGAGACGCATTTCATCCACCAATCCATGCTGTAGAAAAACCGAAACCATTTCGCCCCCGCCCACGAGCCAGATTCCCTTTCCCCTGGTTTTGCGCAGTTTTTTCGTGAACGCAACGGGGTTTCCGGTCCACTTACTGTGTTCTCCGGATTTTTGTTTCTGATGTGAAAAAACGATGATTCGCTTTCCCTTGAACGGTTCTTTCTCTAAATATTGAGCCACTACACACG
>JACRDJ010000151.1 GCA_016218635.1 Candidatus Iainarchaeum sp. | reverse complement strand
AGTCACCCTCACCCCCCAACAGTTAATGGCTGAATTCGTACGCACCCGCACGCAAACCGAACTCCTCCACAACCGCGTCACCCAACTCCAAGCCATCCAAAACGAACTCCTCACCACCCAGGCCGGACTCGAAGAAATAAGCCAGGCGAACGGACAAACCATGCACGTGGCCATCGGCAGCGGCGTATTCATTGAAGCCAAGGTCCCCGAAAAACCAGGCCTCATGGTCATGCTGCCCTCCAACGTCATGATTCCCGGAACACTCCCCAAAATCCGCGAAGACCTCCAAAAAAGGCTCACCCAGGCACAAAAAGCATTCGAGAAAGCCCAAGCCGACCACCAGCGCTCGATGCAGATGCTCAATGCACTCCAAAACATCCTCGCTTCGGCCCAACAGCAGTTCCGCCAGCAACAAGCCCAGCAAAAACAAAAAACCACCAGCACCTAAGGCCCACCCATGTTTGACTTCCTCAAACAAAAAATCCAATCCCTCACGAAACGACTCACTCCAACCACCCCCCAACCCACTCCCCCGGAAGCCTCTGAAGCCCCGCCGGTAACTCCGACTTACTCTGTTTCCGGAGAAACCAAGACACCCGAAGCGGTGCTCCACGAACTCTAGAGCGAAAAACGCGTCATTGAAGCCAAACCCTCACTTATTCAACAGGCCGGCGGACTCTTTTTCGGAAAAATCAAACTCAACGAAAAAGACCTCCAGGAGCCCCTGTTTGAATTTGAACTTGCACTCCTCGAAGCCGACGTGGAACAAGACACCGCCCACGCCATCACGCAAACCCTGCAACACAAACTCGCCGGCCAAGAAGTGTCAACCTCCATTGGGGTTCCCGCATTCGTACAAAACCAAATCAGGCAGACGCTCACCGAAATCATGGAAGTCCCCCCCGTTTCGCTGATGGAAAAAATAAATGCCCAAAAACCATTCGTCATCTTATTGCTGGGGCCCAACGGCGCGGGCAAAACCACCACAACCGCCAAACTCACGCACTGGCTTAAACAAAGAGGAAAAAGCGTGGTGCTCGCCAGCGCGGACACATTCCGGGCCGGAGCCATCGAACAGCTTCAAACGCACAGCCGCCGACTTAATGCCCGCCTCGTGCACCACGCCTACGGCGCCGACCCGGCAGCCGTGGCATTTGATGCCGTCAAATCCGCCCAGGCCCGCGGGGAAGACGTGGTCCTCATTGACTCCGCCGGAAGACAGGACACCAACCAAAACCTCTTACGCGAACTCGAAAAAATCGTCCGGGTAGCCAAACCCCATTACAAAATCTACGTGGGAGAAGCCTTCAGTGGACAGGCACTCCTAACCCAAGCCACCGAATTCAATAAAGCCATCGGAATCAACGGATTCATTTTAACCAAAATAGACTCGGATGCCAAAGGCGGAACCGCCATCTCCCTGCTCCACCAGCTCAAAAAACCCATTTTATTCCTCGGAACCGGACAAAAATACGAAGACTTCATCGAATTCAAAAAAGAATACATCATTGAAAGGGTGGTGTGAACACCGCCGAAGGGAACCATTTCCGACCGAATGCCTAAATAAATATTAAGCACATAAATTCTCTTTAGAGCATGGGGCGAAAACCAGTCAATTTGATGCTGGAACGGTTGAAGCGGATGAGGGGCACCCAGCCAGCCCGGTTGACGCTGGCCCGATTACATAGAATAAAAACAAGAATTGTTGAAAGCCGGCCTGGTTCCGAATCACACGCAGAGCAAGTGCGTAAATTTGAAGAATATCGCGAAAAGGACCGTGAAGGAGGACGTACAGAGTGGCGCTTTACAAAATCGCCTCTTCAGTTGACAAAAGCAGAGCTAACGGGTCTTTTGCCTAAAAGAGCTTTTTCGGGTGACCCATTACAGGTACTGAGTTTTAGCGGTCACAATGCAGAAGTGCAGGAGATACTGACTGGATTGGAACAGGGGGGGTTCCAATGCATTGGAGCGTAAATCAGCCGAAAGAAAGTTTATTCTCCATCAAACGGGTTTAACGGGCGCCCGATGGAGAGAAAAGGGAGCGGTGTTTCATGAAAATGTTTCTACGCTTAATCTGGCAGAAAGAATGAAGGAAAAGGGCTTAATAGGAAAATTCGATTTGGTGGTGGCCCGGGATTCTTTTTATTCGACCCTTCCTACAAACGCATTGCTGAACGTATATCGGGTGCTTAGGCCGGGCGGAAAGGCGGTAATCCTATTTAGTGACGGTGCTGAGAGAGCGGGCCCCAGCCTGGAGGAGGAATTAAGGGATCTGAAAAACCAGTTCAGCTATTCAAAACGCACATTTTCTCCACATCATCCGTCGGTGCCGGTTATGCCAGGAGGGCTCGGCGGATTTAATGCAACCAGCGGGAGCATGTTTATTCTAACCAAAAAAGAACGTTCGGAATGGAATATTGCCGAGACCGCATCTCCTCAAACACATTCGCTCCTGAGGAGTAAAGCCGGCGCGTTCCACGTTTCAACCACGCTGCCCAGAAAAGGGAGCCCGGAATCCGAAACAATGATTTTCAGAGACGGCACCATTCATACTTGGCCCGTCAGAATACCTTCGTTAAATAGGATCCACGAGGAGAGAGCCTTTCACGACTCGGCAGCGGCTGCCCGCCTATATCATAAGGCATTGGTTTCGGTTTTGAGAGAGAGCCAGCCGACCACCAAGAAAAAAGAAACATAACCCGAAATAAACAAAGTGAAATTTCTAACAGTCTGCTGGGTGGCATAGTCAGACAAGCAGTGTGCAAAGCAGGGGTCCCGTTCCCACCTGGAACAGGTCAGACGAAAACGGCAAAGTTGAGAACGGTCCCTGCGGAGCAGGGCCTCATGAAAGGAGTCCTCGTACCCGCCGGACAAAACAGGCGCAGCACTGGCCATGCGGAGCATGGGCACTCGTACCCACCAGGCGAAACGGGTGACAGCGGCACGGAGCTGTCCCGAAGTGGAATTATACCCCAAAACCGTCAATCTGTTCAGAGGTGATTTAGTTTATGGT
>JACRDJ010000150.1 GCA_016218635.1 Candidatus Iainarchaeum sp. | reverse complement strand
GTGCATGGTTTAATGCGAGGGAAAGGGAGAGCGCTCCGCTGCCGCTGATGCCGAGCCCGAACCCGATGGGGAATTTGGTGGAATGCCGGATGGTGAGCGTGAATTTCTGTTTTGTTTTCTTCAAATAGGTTTCGGCCACCGTGCGCGAGGTGGGGGCGGAGGCTTTTTTTCCGTTAATGAAAATGGTGATTTTGTTTTTTGGAGCCGGATTGGCCTGCACGGTGGTCTTCATTCCGTTCTCGAGGCTGATTCCGGCGCCCGTGGAGCCGTTCGCGTAAATTTTGAACAGTCCGGTCATATGCGCGGGGGAAACGGCGGTGGCGAGTTTCATTATGTTTCTCCGATCATTGCAGGTGGTGTTCTGCGATTTCCCTGATTGTATGAGCCCGCCGGTTAATCTGTTTGGCCATTGTGAGTGAGAGTTCCGCGCCGTAGTCGGACTGGCTTTTGTGAGCCATCAGGAATTCATATGCACTGCGGTATTTGGCGAGGTCGTTTCCCAGAAAGTCGGATAGTTCCTGGAAGTAACCGGTGTCGGAGTGCGGTTTATGGGTAGGGATGCGGTTCAGGAATTTCTGGCAGACGGCGTTATGGTAATTAATGGCGGCATTAATGAACAAATGGGCGGCCGTATGGACTTTTTCCTCCGCATACAGTTCTTCTGCTGTCTGGAACCGTTCATTGGCCAAGTCAAGGTGTTGTTTGTAGGTGCTCAAGCCATTCCGCTCCTTTGATTATTTTTCCGTGATTTAATGCATTCAAAATAAAGAGGTCTTTTTCTTTCCACCGGGCCCGGATTTCCTTTCCACTTAAAATGGTGGGAGAGAACCGGACTCCTGTTTTTTGGGTGGCGCTGACCATGCCCTCCACAATTTTTTCGGTAATGGGGTTGGCTTTGTTTTCCACCCCAATCAGGAGGTCCAGATCCGAGTGTCGGGCATAATTTCCCTTAATGCGTGAACCGAATGCCAGGATGGCCCTGATTTTTGGGTTTTTCAGAACGGGCATTGATTTCAGCCGGTCAAAGAGCGGTTTCTGGAAATTTCTGGTTTTCTCAGAAATTTTTTTGAGTTCCGGCAGCAGGTAATAGTTTGAATTGATGGAAACCAGTTTGTTTCTTCCCTGTTGCCTGCATTGTACGAGCACTTCCTCTTCCCACTGCCTGATGATGACGGAAACGGATGCCTTGGGCAGGTCCGCGAGGCGGCCAAGGTCGGAAACGGAAAATGACGCTCCCGGCCGCTCGAGGAACTTGGACAGGAGCCGGCTCTTGGATTTGGAGTCAATCAGCCGAAAGAGAATGTCCATAAGATCACTGTTACTTATAAACGAACATATGTTCATTTAAAGCGAACGATTAACAGGTGATTATCCGGTTGCGTGAGTGGGGATTTCAGGAATTTTTCCTCGCGGTAGATGAGTTCTGATGGCCGTTTCTCGTTCGTATTGCGGGCGTTTGGGCTTTCCGATGACTGTTTCTGTCAGTTGGATGGTTTCACTTCTTCTGCAATGCCACGAGCGCGTGGTCTTTTTCGTAGGGGTCGAGGCGGAGTACCTGCAGGATGTGGAATGTGTTTTTGAGCGGCTGGATTTCTTCTTCAATGAGTTGTTGGGGGTTTCCGGCGGAGTCAATGGAGCGGGCCTTGATGGTGAGGAGGGCAAACCCGCCGGGGGAGAGGAATTGTTTGGCGTTGCGGATGATGATGTCGGCCTGGTTGGGTTGGGCCACGTCCTGGAATAGGACTTCAAATGAGATGCCTTGAAGGTGCTGGGCGAAGGAATCGGGTTGGGTGGCGTCCGCGAGCAATGGAAGCATGTTGGGGCGTTCCTGGCAGACGGCCATGAATTTATGCATGGCGCGGGGAGAAATGTCAATGCCGACCAGGAGTCCTTCTTTTCCGATGATGTCGCTGATGTGGCTGGCGGTGGTTCCTTCCGCGCTGCCCAGGTAGAGCACTTTGCTGCCGGAATGGAATGGGAATACGTGGAGTCCTTTCTTGATGGCGGCTCCGAGCTTGGAGCGGTGCGCTATCCATTCCCGGAACTGGTGGCCGTCAATGGAGTGAATGCGTTCCCCGTATACGGGGTGTCCGTCAATGAGGTTTTGGGTGACTAGGAGGGAACTGAAGCGGTAGACGCCGGGGAAAACGGTTTGCAGTTTCATAAATGAATGGAGGCTGCATTACTTTTTGAATTTTTTGAAGGGGCGCTTGAAGGGCGGTTCGTCTGAATTTTTGGGTCCGCGGGGTTTTCCTTCGGGCCGGTCGGAATTTTTTTTGACTCTTGCTTCGTCCCTAAAAGAGCGGTTATGGTAGTCCCGGTTTCCGCGAAAAGAGGGCCGGTCAGAAGGGAACGGGCGGGGTCCGGAGCGGAATGGACGTTGTTCTCCTTCGGGACCTGGGCGGAAGGGTCTGGGTGACTCGAATTTTTTCCGGACTGGGCGGTCTGGACCTTCTTGGGGCGGGCGGAATGGTCTTCGTTCATAGGGGCGGGCGGAATCAAGGTTTTTCCGGTAAGGCCGGTCGCCGGCAGGACGGAATGGGCGGTCTCCCTGTGGCCGGGAGTGGTAGGGTCGTGGGCTTTCCCGGTCCGGGTAGGGTCGCTGAGGGGGTCCGCGGTCCGAGTAATTGGAGGAATAGGGCCGGCGTTCGGGGTAGGGTCGGGGTGAATCGAATGGTTTGCGCGGATAATTATCTGAACGGACTGGCCGGCTGGGTTCGTAGGGTTTGGATTCGCGGGGGGGTTTGCTGAATGGTTTCTCTTCCCGTTTGAATGCGGGTGCCGGTGAATCGGTGAATGTTCGCTTGGGGGGAGCCATGGGTATGGGTTCCGCGATTTCCTGTTTGCTGGCGCGGGAAAAGAAATCCTGTTTGGCGGCGATGGCGAGTTTTCCGGCCAAATGGCGGGCCGCTTTTCCGCGTTCTTCGGGCGGGGCTCCGTTCACGGAGGGGTGTGCGTAAATGAATCCGTGCTTGGGGGAAGGGGCTTTTTGGCGTAAGTGGGCGAAGAGGGCTTTCTGGGCGCCGATGACCTGGAGTGTGCTGGACGTGCAGAACGCCATTTTTTTGCCGGAGCCGAGTTTGGATAGAATGCGGGCGGCCACGATGGGGCCGGCGAGTTCGGAAAAATGCGGCCAGCGTTCGTTCATCTGGTTTTCAATGAATTGCGTTAACTGCGTGCGTTGTTCCTGGAGTGCGAGTACGTTGCGGGCCAGGGACTGGATTTGGTTCTGTTCGCTGGCGCTGGCTTCTTTTCCGGCCGAGGCCTGGGCGGCGTTGGCAAGCTCGCTTGTTTTGGCGAGTCCGGGAATGGTTTTCTCAATATTGGTTTGAGTGAATTGCCTGCGTTCGCCTAATTGGGTGAGGAGTTTGAGGAACGGTTCGTGTTCTTTGATGAGTTGGTTGAATTCAGGGAAATGCAGGCTTTCCCATTCGCGGACCTGTTCGGTGAGCAGGTTGATGATGGTGTCCAGGTCATCGGAGAGGTTGACGGCCTTAATGATGTGGGAATCGGATGCCGTGTGGGCGGCCTGCACCTGCTGGTGGGCCAGTCCAAGCAGCCGTTGGCGGAGGGAATTGGATTCGTCCATAATTACTCATTATTTGGTGCGGGAATGGGTTTTTTAATTGGTTTTTGGTGAGTCCAAACCGCGGCAGGGGGGGTTCCCTCCCCTGTTGGAGGTTGCGTGTAAACCTTGTTTACCGCACCTACGAATCCGAACGGATTCGTCCGGTCATCC
>JACRDJ010000149.1 GCA_016218635.1 Candidatus Iainarchaeum sp. | reverse complement strand
GGAAATCCGGGTTTTTCGTGAAGGAGAGGAGCCGGTTCTGATTACTCCTGCTTCCGTGCTGGTTTTGCCGGAGAAGTTTAAGTTGGGGGATATTGTTTTTTTTGAAATCACGGATTCGGCGGGTTATTTGGTGAAAACCCCTGCCCGCCTGGGTCCGGAAGACTTTGCCGGAAAATGAGGGGTGCCGGGGCCGGAAGACCTTTTAGGGGGCGTTCTCTGCGCGGTTCGGAACGGTTTTAAACGCATCCGCCGCTATTGTGTTGGCATGAACATTGACCTTTTTCTTGAAGAGCAGGGTCTTAAGCTCGGTGACCGGGTGATGGTGTCCGAGAAGGGAAAAGCGGTTCTGGAGGGCACGCTGGCCCCTTCCGAGGCCAAGGGTACGTTGGTGATTAAGACCGATGCGGGGTATAAAGCGGGGTTTTCATTGGAGTCTCCTCCGCAGGTGAAAAAAGTGGGGGAGGGAAAGCCGGTTGCAAAAAAACCGCCGGTTCCGGTTCCTTTCAGGGAAGGGCTTCCCGGAATTGTGGTATTGCATACGGGGGGCACGATTGCTTCCCGGGTGGATTATGCGGTGGGAGGGGTGATTGCCTCGTTTTCCCCGCAGGATTTGGTTTCGTTGGTGCCGGAAATTACGGAATTTGCGAACGTGGACTGTGTGATGGTGTCCAATATGATGAGTGAGGACATGCGGTTTGCGGATTATAAGCGGATGGCCCAGGCGATAGAGGAGCAGGTGCGCAAGGGCGTGAAGGGCATTATTGTGGGGCATGGAACGGATACGATGGCTTACTCGGCGGCTGCGCTTTCATTCATGCTGCGCAATCTTCCGGTTCCCGTTCTCCTGGTGGGTTCCCAGCGTTCAACGGACCGTCCTTCCACGGACGCGGTGTTCAATCTCCTGAATGCGGCCTACTTTATTGTGAACACGGATTATTGCGGTGTGGGCGTATGCATGCACGAATCCGTAAGCGATGGATGGTGCGTGGTGTTGCCGGGTGCGCGGACCAAGAAACTGCATACTTCCCGGAGGGATTCGTTTAAGTCCGTGAATGCGCTTCCGGTGGCCCGCGTTAATTTTGAGGAAAAAAAGATTGAGTATTTTAGTCCGGATTATTTCCGCCGTTCCGCGGAGCCGTTGAAGGTTTTGCCGGAGTTTGAGTCCCGGGTGGGGATTCTGAAGGTGTTTCCGGGAATGGGTCCTGAATTTTTTGATTTTTTTTCCGGGAAAGGGTTTAAGGGAATGGTGCTGGAGGGAACGGGGCTGGGTCATGCGCCCACCAATACTCCGGAAAACCAGCCCAATTATGAGGCCATCAAACGCTTTATTGCCAAGGGGGGTGTGGTGGCGATTACTTCCCAGTGCATTTTTGGGCGTGTGAATCCGTCGGTGTACACCAACCTGCGCCGGTTGAGCCAGATCGGATGCATTTTCTGCGGAGACATGACTACCGAGGCCGCTTATGTGAAGTTGGCGTGGCTGCTGGGCAATTTTTCGGCGGAGCAGGCGCGGAAAATGATGGTGCAGGATCTGGCGGGGGAACTCAGTGAACGCAGCCTGATGACGGATCTGGCGGGATCTCCATGATGGAAACCGAGATGAGTTTTCCGGTGAACGGGTTTTCGGGCCTGCAGAAGAAACTGAAATCCCTGCATGCGAAGAAGGTTTTTTCGGGAATGGAACGGAATGTCTTGTTTGATTTTGCGGATGCGCGGTTGAAAAAATCCGATTCCTTGGTTCGATTGCGCCGGGAGGGGAAGGACTGCCGGCTGTGCTTTAAGGGTCCGGCCAAAAAATCGCGTTTTAAGGTCCGGAAAGAAATTGAATTTGAGGTTTCCTCTTTTGATTTGGCAGCGGATTTCCTGGGTTCATTGGGTTTAAAAGAGTCCTTCCGCTATGAGAAAAAAAAGCAGGTGTTTGAGTGCGGGGGCGTTTGCGTGGTCCTTCTCGAGCTTCCTCTTTTGGGTAAGTGGGTGGAAGTGGAGGGAGCCCCTTCCAGAATCACCAAAACGGTTTCCCGGCTGGGGCTTAACATGGCTTCGGGCGTGAACCGGAGTTTTATTCATTTGTTTGCGGAGTATCGGAAAAAGAATGGTTTAAAGCAGCGGGACATGGTGTGGTGAATGGGGCCGGATTACGCTAAATGGGGTCTGAAGGTGGGGCTGGAACTGCACCAGCAGCTGGATACCGGCAAATTGTTCTGCCGTTGTCCGTGCCGGATGGTGACGGATGCAAAGCCGGATTATGTCTTTGAGCGGCGTCTGCGTCCGACGGCCAGCGAGCTGGGGGAACTGGATGCGGCGGCCCTGCGGGAGTTCTTGAAGGAAAAACTGTTTTCGTATGAAGGGTTTTTTGAACTGAACTGCCTGATTGAGGCGGACTGTGAACCCATTATGCCGGTGAACGAACGGGCTCTGGAAACGGTGCTGGAAGTGGCGTGCATGGTGAATGCACGGGTGCTGGATGAACTGTTTCCCATGCGAAAAGTGATTATTGATGGTTCGGCCGTTTCCGGTTTTCAGCGTACCATTCTGGTGGCCGTGAATGGTTTCGTTGAAGTGAACGGGGCCCGGATCGGGGTTCCGACCCTGATTTTAGAGGAGGATGCGGCCCGGGTGGTCTGGCAGGGCCGGGACATTGATTTCTCCTCCTACCGGGATGTGGCGCGGACCATCGAGGAGGAACCGACCCGGCGGGATCTCACGGTTAACAGCATGGCG
>JACRDJ010000148.1 GCA_016218635.1 Candidatus Iainarchaeum sp. | reverse complement strand
GTTGATTTTGTCCGGGAAAAATGTATTGGGTTTGATGATTTTGACCTTGATTCCGATGGCTCCTACCTTGGGGTAGGCGGCCGCCTGCCCGTAGTCCACGAGCTTGGCCTGGTCTCCGACCTTCTTCATGTATCCCTGACCGATGCGGACGGTTTTTTTGCGTCCTTTTTTTCCGGCCAGTTTTCCGGCAATCACGATTTCGACGCCCTGAGCCCCGTTGTCCATGATGTCTTTGAGGGCACGGTAGACGACGCTTCTCCAGCTGTACCCGGCCTCGATGAGGAACTCGATTTTTTTGGAGACAGCCTGGGCATCCAGGTCGGGTTTTTCGATTTCCTTGATTTCCAGCTGGGGGTTTTCGATTCCGTATTTTTGCTGAATCGTGCTGGTGATTTGCTTAATGTTCTGTCCGGCTTTTCCGATGGCCAGTCCGGGGCGGGTAACGTTGACCACAATGCGGGTCACCAGCGGGGTCTTCACGACATCGGAGCGGGTGAATCCGGCTTTTTCGAGTTCTTTTTGGAGGTATTTTTCCAGCTGTACGCGCTTGATGGCCTGAGCCACAAATACTTTTTCAATCATTTTTTTCCCTCCACGACCACGATTTCGAGGTGAGCGGATTTCCGCTTGCGGCGTTTTCCGGAAATGCGGCCTTGGGCCTGGTGGCTGATTCGGGCCACGCCCTGGGACGCGAACATATTGTGAATCAGCAGGTTCTCGGAATTCATTTTCCGGTAATCGGCATTGGCTTTCACGGTCTGCAGCAGGCTCAAAAACACCTGCGCGGTCCGTTCAGGGTATCGTCCGGTCTTGCTGCCTTCCTGGGCGGCTCCCTTCCGGTGCCCGATTTTCTTGATGTATGTATGCAGGGGCAGGGCACGGTGATGGGTGATGACATCTTCAAGGAATGTTTTGGCCTTGGAGAGGGGCATTCCCTTGATGGCCCGGATGATTTCTATCGAGTACTTGAGTGAAACGGACTGGTTCTTGGCCATGGCCTTGGCTACGTTTTTCTGTTCCGCCTCGGGTACCTGGTAGTTTTTCTTGCTCATGTTGTTTATCCTCTGGCGGTAATGGCGGTGCTGGACTTCGTGGCTCCGATTCCGGCCTTTCCGTGGCTGAGGCGCTTGCGGGTTAATGCAAATTCTCCAAGCCGGTGTCCGAGCATCTTAAGGGTAACGCGGACGGGAGTGAATTCGTGTCCGTTGTAAACGCCGAATGTGAGGCCCACCATGCGGGGGTCAATGATGGTTTCACGCAGGTGCGTGCGGATGGCCCGGGGTTCTTTTCCTTTCTCCGATTCCCGGTTCGCGAGCGCAATCCGTTCATCAAACTGCGGGTTGTTTTCGCGCAGCATGTGGCGGCGGTTGCGGGAGGGCACGAGTTTGGCGAATTCCTCGCGGCTGAGTGCCCTGAGTTCTTCAATGGGTTTTCCCTGGAATACATCCTGTTTGGCCATCATTTCACCTTAGTTTTTCTTTCTCCGCCCGGTGCGGCTGGATGCAATGGCTCCTACCTTGCGGCCGGGGGGTGCTCCGCGGGCCGTGGACTTGGATTTTCCGGGGTGGTGCTGGCTTCCCCCGAATGGGTGATCCAATGCATTCATGGCTACTCCGCGTACGCGCGGGTACTTCTGTCCCTTGGCGTGCATTAAGTGATAACGGGCTCCGGCCTTGATGAACGGTTTCTCGGTTCTTCCGCCGGCCGCGGCAATTCCGATGGTGGCACGGCAGTCCGGATTGAATTCGCGGACCTTTCCGGAAGAGAGCTTCACCAGCACCTTTCCGGCATTCTTGGTTACAATCAATGCATATCCGCCGGAGGCACGGGCAAACTGTCCCCCGTCGCCCGGGGTGGCTTCAATGTTGAATATGGGGGTTCCTTCCGCCAGTACGCTTAAGGGCAGTACGTTGCCGACATTGACTTCCCCCTCTTTCCCGATCTGAATCTGCTGACCTACGTGGGACCCTTCGGGTGCAACCAGATGCACACGGGTCTGATCCTCTAAAATTACTTCGGCCAGTACAGACGTGCGGGCAGGGTCAATCAGCAATTCAACGACTTCCCCGCGCACGGTGTTTTCCTTGGGCAGGGGGTACTTGGCGCGGGCCACCGCGTGAATGGTGGACTTATAGGGGTGG
>JACRDJ010000147.1 GCA_016218635.1 Candidatus Iainarchaeum sp. | reverse complement strand
TTTTTGGAATCCGGTCCTTCGATCATGATCCGGGCCAGGGGTTCCGTGCCCGAGTAACGGACCAGCACGCGGCCGTTTGAACCCAGGCGGGTTTCAATTTCTTTAAGGGTTCTTGCAAATTCCGGAATGGAGGAGAAAGGCATTCTGCTTTTCACCGAAACATTCAATAGCACCTGTGGGTGGAGGCGGATGAGACGGCGCACCCGGCTGGCCTTCCATTTTTTTTCCAGCAGCAGGTGCAGGAACTGAAGCGAGGACACGATTCCGTCCCCGCCGGCGGAGAATTCCCTGAAAATAATGTGGCCGGAGGGTTCTCCGCCCAGCGAATATTCCTTTTCGCGCATTTTCTGGATGATGAATTTGTCGCCGACCGGCGTGAGCTCGGTCCGGATTCCGTTTTTCTGCATGAATTGAATGAATCCATGGTTGGCCATAAGGGTAGTGACTACCGTCTGTTGATGCAGGCGGTCTTGTTCCTGGAAGTGAAGTGCAAAAGCGGCCAGAACGGCTTCTCCTTCAATGGATTTTCCGGTTTCATCCACGAATACGGCCCGGTCGCCATCGCCATCCAAGGCAATGCCGAGATGGGATTTTGTTTTCCGGACGGCGGACTGAAGCGCCGAGGTAGTGAGTGCTCCGCAGTGAAGGTTGATGTTGGTTCCGTCCGGCTGGTTGCCGAGCACACTCACCTGGGCTCCCAGTTCGGAGAAAATAACGGGCGCCATTTTGTAGGCGGCCCCGTGCGCGCAGTCCACGACCACCCGCAGCCCTTTGAGGGACCGGTTGGAGATGGTGGATTTGCATAATTCAATGTAGCGTCCGGCCGCATCATCAATGCGTTTGGCGCGGCCGAGTTTTTCGTTCCGGACTTCAGTGGAAAGGAGTTGGGGGGAAAAAACCAGCTGTTCGATTTCGGTCTCCGTTTTTTCGGAAACCTTGAATCCCTCCGGGCCGAATACCTTGATTCCGTTGTCGAATGCGGGATTATGGGAGGCCGTGAGCATGATTCCGGCATCCGCGGCAAAGGATTTCGTGAGATGGGATACGGCCGGAGTCGGCATGGGTCCCACCAGGAAGACATCCACGCCTTCAGAGAGAATGCCGGAAGTGATGGCGGTTTCGAGCATGTAATTGGAGAGCCGGGTGTCTTTTCCGATGAGTATTTTGGGGCGCGCGGAAGCAGGCATTTTTTGGCGCAGCAGGCGCGCAAGGGCTTTTCCCACCAGCATTACCCGCAAAGGAGTCATGGGCTCCTCATTGGCTTTTCCGCGGATTCCGTCCGTTCCGAATAAGTTCATTCAGTTTTCACCCAGTTGACGGATCAACGTAAGCGTGATGTCGCTTAAATGGTTTACGGTGCGCTCGGCCTGCGAAAAATCATGGCCGTCGTTTTCCGCATGATCGAACGCAATGCATTTCATTCCGGCAGCCCGGGCCGCCTGCACTCCGTACATGGAGTCCTCAATCACCACGCACTCAGACGGAGGAACCCCCATTTTTTCGGCGGCGAGGAGAAAAATGTCGGGAAAGGGTTTTCCGCGCGCCACATCGGATGCCGAGGAAACGGCTTCAAAGTAATTCGATACGTTCAGTGCGCCCAAGATGAGGTCAATGACTTCCCGAACGGAAGAAGAACCGACCGCCAGACGCAAGCCGTTGGCGTGAAGGAGGCGGATGAGTTCCACTGCACCGGGAACGGGGTGAACCTGAGCGCGAAGTTCCTCCATCACCAGCTGGTTCTTGCGTTCATGCAGGGCATTAATGTCTGCCACAATCCCATAGCGGCGGATGAGTTCCTCGAACATGGTCCGGGTGGGAATGCCCGTCATCCGCCGGAGCACTTCCAGGGATTCATGGATTTCAATCTCCGCCAGCGCCTTTTTTTGGGCAGCCAGATGGGCCTGGGTGGTAAGCGAAATGACGCCATCCATGTCAAAAATAACGGCCCGGATGGGCATTATCTCACCGTCACGGATTTGGCGAGGTTTCGGGGCCGGTCGGGATCGCATTCGCGTTCCAAGGCCAGATAATAAGCCAGCAACTGCAAAACGGGCAGGAAAGCAAACGGTTCAAGGCCCTTGCGCAGGCGGACGGGAACCCAATAATCCCATTCCGGTGCGTTCTTGGAATCCATTCCGATAATATAGCCCCCGCGGGCCCGCACTTCTGCGGCATTCGAGCGGATGCGCGCACGGGTAGTAGAGGAATCCGTGCACAATGCAATCAGCGGCGTTCCCTCTTCAATTAATGCAATGGAGCCGTGCTTGAGTTCTCCGCCTGCCAGCCCTTCGGCATGAATGTAACTCACTTCCCTGATTTTAAGCGCACCTTCGAGAGCGGATGAGACGGCGTTTTCTCGTCCAATAATGAAGAGATGCGCATGGGCCCTTAATTTTTTGGCCAGACGGCGAAGGGAAGGAATGATTTTCGGAATTTCCCGCTCATACTCCTCCGCCTGCCGGAACAAAAGCTGCCGGCATTTCTTTTCCTTTCCCGCACAAGAACCGGCCAGCATGAAAAGAACGCTTAACTGGGCCGCATAGGACTTGGTGGAAAGCACGCAGATTTCGGGGCCGGCATTCATGAGCAGGAATTCGTCCGTGGTCCGCGAAAGCGTGGAACCCAGCACGTTCACAATTGAAACGGTCCGGGCCCCGGCCGGTTTGGCCAGCCGGACGGCATCCAGGGTATCCGCAGTTTCCCCGCTTTGGGAAACGGCCACCACCACCGAACGGGAATCAACCTGATTGGCATATGCCGAAAACTCGGATCCCAGGACTGCCTGCACGGGGAGCCGGGCCAGTTCATCAAAAAAACGGGTTCCGGCCAGGGAAGCATGAAAAGAGGAACCACACCCCACCAGGAAAATCTTTTTAGCGGACTTAAGCCATCGGACGATTTTCCTTGTTTTTTCTTCGGGCTGACGGGAAGCCAGCCGAAGCGTCTGCGGTTGCTCCAGAATTTCTTTGAGCATGAAATGTTCATGCTTTCCTTTATGGACATGATCCGCCGACACATTCATCAGCTGGGATTCGCGGATGATTTTTTTTCCGGAATGAATGTCTTCAATCCCGATTCCTTTATCGGAAATGGTGATCAGGTCCTGGTCTTCAAGGTAAATGGCCTTCGAGGCCTGTCCCGCAAACGCCATCACGTCACTGGCCATAAAGAAATTATCGGAACCAACGCCTACCACCAGCGGAGAACCATTGCGGGCGCCTACGAGCTGTGAAGAATGCGCATGAATGGCCAGAATGGCATAATGGCCTTCCACTTTCCGCAGGGCTTCCCGGGTGGCGGCCGGAAACGGCTTCTTTTCATGGCGCATGATCCATTCAATGAGATTGGGAATCACTTCCGTGTCCGTCTGCGAATAAAAACGAAACCCTTTTTTTTCCAGGAATGCGCGCAACGGCGAATAATTTTCGATGATTCCGTTGTGGACTACGGCAATCCGGCGGTCATTCGAGTAATGCGGATGGGCATTCCGGACCGTGACTTTTCCGTGCGTGGCCCAGCGGGTATGGCCAATTGATACCGAAGAATGCGGAAAATGAGGAACAATGCGGGGAAGCTTTCCCACTTTCCGGGTAATGTGAAGTTTTCCTTCGCGGACAGACCCGATTCCCCAGGAATCATACCCCCGGTATTCCATCCGCTGAAGCCCTCCAAATGCCAGTGCACAGGCATTCGGTTTAACCGAGGAAGTAAAAGGGGCCCATACCCCGACAATGCCGCACATACTATCCTTCACCGGTTTTAATCATTATAAAGGGTTGCGTACAATAGCTAAAACGAGCGGAAATGGAATTAAGCGACTTCAACTGCGTTCCGTGCGCGTCCCGCACCTCCTATGATTTTCTGCCCAAAAAAGAAACCGTGCGGGACCTGATCCGATTAAGCGATGCACTGGAAGAAAAAGGGGTTTACGTGGACCTCGTCACCGAAACCGTGCTTATGATCCAGCTGGAAAAAAAACGCATCAGCATTTTCCGGAACGGCAAAATCACGGTACGCGACACCCCGACCAAAGAAGAGGCACTTGCGACCGCTGAAAAGCTCTTACGCTACCTTTAAATGTTTAGTGACAACACATATGTTCCCGCTTTAAAGTAGGGTTTTAGTGGGAAAACCTCCTTTTTTTGTTTGCCAACAGGAGGTTTTTCCCATGAAGTATTCCGACGATGTGGTTGAAAAGGTAGTCGCCAGACTGCTGTCTGGTGAAGTGAGTCAGCGGGAGCTGGCCCGGGTAGTCGGCATTCCAAGGGCAACGATTGGCCGCTGGTTCAGGCGGAAGCTGACCGGTTTTCCTGCCCGCTTGAAGCGGGCAGCTATAAGAGTTTGGAATAAGACGGTTCAACCGGTCTTGGACCGGTTGTACTCGTTGCTGGAGCAGGGAAAGTCTGCCATGCTTTCCTGGTGTGAAGTGGGCAAGACCTGTTTGCGGACCGTTCAGCGTTACAAGAAGGCCTGGTTTCCAAGGAAAGCGGAGCCCAGAGTCAAGAGCCGGCGTTATGAACGCCGGCACGCGTTGTCCTTAGTGCACACGGACTGGGCGGTTAAACGCATTCTGGGAGGCGTACGCTGCTGCTTCAGTTTTTACGAAGACGACGCCACCCGCAAGCTCTTCGCATTGAAAGCCTACCCGAAAGCCACACTCATCAACACACTCGATAACCTCCAGCACGCAAAGAAACAAACGCACGGCTTCAAAGCCGTGCTATCCGACAACGGAAAAGTCTACCTGAAAAACTATGACGCCCAACTCCACGGAATCCAACACCTCAAAACCCGCATCCACAACCCAAAATGCAACGGCAAAGCAGAAGCCGTAGTCAAAAAAGTAAAAAAATACCTCAACCAGTTCGAAGTCCAAAACCTCGAACACGCCAACCAAATACTCTCGCGCTACCAGCGCGAGTACAACAACACCCCACACTCCGGCTTAAAATATCGTACGCCCAACCAAGTATTCAAAGACAAACAAAAAAATGGAGCCATAAGCACTGTCACGTAACATTTAAATAGGACAAAAGCGCATTTTGGTTCATTCTATGGAGGAATAAAAAATGGTTGATTATGTGGGTTCACTGAAAAGACCGTTCTCGGATCTGATGACGCTGGGAATCGGAACCGTCGTGGGAATGATTCCGCTCGCAGGCCCTCTTTTATTGACGGGTTATGGTGCTATGGTGGCCAAGGGCGTTTTTTCAAATGAAACCACCCAGCCCAAATGGGAACTCTCAAAAATAGTGGAATACATTCTGAATGCAATCAAAATTGTGGTCGTGATGCTGGTTTATGAAATTCCGGGACTCATTGTTTTGATTGCTGGCGGTGCAGGCATTTTCCTGTCAGTTGTGACTGGCGGAATAACCAACCCCAATGCATTTTCATCGGTCGGACCCGGATTGGTCCTGCTGATGTTGGGATTTCTCCTGGTGCTGATAGGCACACTGTTTTCTGCCATGGGTATAATGAATATGCTTAAAGAAAACCGCTTGGGTGCTGCATTCAGCTTCGGAGTGGTAATCAGAAAAACCCTGACACTCAAGTGCCTGGTCACGCTGATACTCTTCATTGTCCTATATGTCCTTCTGGCGGTTCTCATGATGGCCCTGCTGATAGTCCCCATTTTATGGTGGATTCTCTACGGACTGGTCACATTCATCATGGTCAGCTACGGGTATTCTCTATTAGCCCAGGTCTATAACGAAACCCCTTTTCCGTAAAGGGGTTTCTTTTCCCTTTTTTTAATTTAACGGTAGTGTAGTTTCTCATGCTTTCGGGTTTTCGGATTCTGCGGGTGGCCGGCATTTCGCTCGAGCTTCATGCCAGCTTTCTCATCCTAATCACCTTAATGATTGTATTTTTGGGGTTCACGGACCCTGCCAGCCTGTTTTCCACCCTGGTGTTTGTATTCATTCTGTTTGCATCCGTGCTCCTGCATGAACTCGCTCATGCTCTGGTGGCCCGCTTCCGAAAAATCCGCGTGGAAAAAATCATTTTGTTTCCCATCGGCGGAATGGCCGTCAGCAAACAGAATCCTTCCCGTCCGCTGGATGAATTCCTGATTGCAGTGGCGGGACCCGCATTCAATTTCATGGTAGTCTTGGGGGTCCTCTTCTTTGTTTCCGTTTACCCTCAAACGCCTTTTTTTCCCGCAGGGCTTCTGGAGAATCCTTCCGCGTTTCCGGTGGATGCGCTCTCGGACTCGGTGCTGAAATTCCCGCTCATGGGGCTTTTATGGGTGAACCTGATGCTGGGGGTGTTCAATTTGTTCGTGCCCGCGTTTCCCATGGATGGCGGAAGAATTCTTCGCGCCATGCTGAGTGCCTGGATGGGCGGATTCAGGGGAACCGTGGCCGCCTGCCACGTCAGTCAGGTCATTTCCATACTCATGATTTTCTGGGGCCTGTTTTCGGGCGGACTCATGCTGGCCCTCATTGGAGGGTTTATTTTCCTGGCGGCCTCTCAGGAAAAGAATTCCGCACAGGCCACGCATGTTCTTGGAAACGCCACCATTGAATCCATTATCCGGAAAAACGCATGGGTTTTAGGATATGATTCCCGGGTCAGTGAGGCCCGCAGCAAAATGATGGAACTCAACGAGCCGGCGCTCCTGGTGGAAACGGGTCCGAATGCGTTCGGAATGATTTTCTCCGAACAGCTGGAGAAAGAAACCAACCTGGTCAGGAACGTGCGCGAAATCGCCCAATCCGTTCCGTTCATTTCAGTGCAGGCACCGGCCCGCGAAGTGCTGAATTTCTTTAATGCATCGGAACTCGAAGCCATAGCCGTTCAAAGCGGAGGCCAGCCGGCCGGAT
The DNA here is from genome assembly GCA_016218635.1 of Candidatus Iainarchaeum sp. Taxonomy (GTDB): domain Archaea; phylum Iainarchaeota; class Iainarchaeia; order Iainarchaeales; family JAFGBZ01; genus JACRDJ01. Next base: position 1,621 of record JACRDJ010000147.1, on the reverse strand, counting down.
TCGTGTTCCGCGAAGACCTCGAAAAATTATTTAAGCTATTGAAGCTGAATAAAAATTAAATGTAAAGGCAGCGGAAGCTACCTCGGAATTGAAAAGTATTTAAAGTTAGCTGGGCCCAATCAGTTCATCAAGAAGAAAAACTGATTGCTGGGGTGGCTGAGCTCGGTTCAAAGCGCACCGCTCGAGACGGTGTGTCCGCAAGGACACGTGGGTTCAAATCCCACCCCCAGCGTAATGAATGAACAGGATTTACATGTCTGAGCGTTTCCCTGAAATCGACCTGGCCCGCGGAATTGCATTGGTGTGCATGGTGGTGTTCCATTTCCTGCTGGATTTATGGCTGCTGGGATTCATTCAAATATCGCTTTACACCGGTTTTTGGGGGGTTTTTCAGAAACTGACCGCCGGAACGTTTTTGTTCCTGGCGGGCGTCTGCCTGACCCTGAGTTATCACCGTCATCCAACGGACTGGTTTCCCCGTTTTTTCCGCCGGAGCGCATTCATCGGGGCCGGAGCCCTGCTGATCAGCGGAGTAACCTGGGTGCTTTTTCCGAAGTACTGGATTTATTTCGGAATCCTGCACCTGATGGCCGTTTCCACCCTGCTGGCGATTCCGTTCCTCAAACAAAAAAAAGCCAATGTGGTGCTGGGACTGGCACTGATTGCCTTGCCCGCATTCATTGATTTGCGCGCATGGAATGTTCCTTTTCTTTTATGGGCCGGAATGGCACCACCCTGGCCTTCATTCGATTTCTTTCCGTTGATTCCCTGGTTTGGAATGGTCCTGCTCGGAATGGCATTCGGGAACCATTTCTATCCGGAAGGAAAACCGCTGAAGAGATGGAACGTTCCCGAAGGGCCTTTCAGCCGTTCTCTGGCAGTGCTGGGAAAGCATTCGATGGGGTGTTATTTTATCCACCAGCCAATACTGTTTGCCATTATCGGGCTGGCCGCTTGGTTTTTTTAAGTCGTTGTCATTTAGGAAATGAGTATGTGGATTGAAATCATCCTCGGAATCGTCGGATTATACCTGCTTATCCGGGGATCCGACTGGGTCACGGATGCGGCCATTCCGTTGGCCAAATCACTGAATACCACCCGGGTTGCGGTCGGATTGGTGCTGGTTTCCTTTCTTTTAAGCCTTCCGGAACTTTTTGTGGCCATATCTTCTGTGATTAAAGGGCACCCGCAGTTAGGGGTGGGAGTCAGCATTGGTTCCATTATCGTTAACCTGGGCCTCATCATCGGTTTTTCAGCCATCATCCGCCCCATTCACATTCCGCGGCACGTCATCACCCGGGACCTGGTCTTTATGTCCGTCATCACCATCGTGGTGTTCCTGCTGGCATTACAGAACCTTGAACTGACCCGCAATGACGGGTTTGTACTCTTATTGCTCTTCGTCCCCTACCTCATCAATGTCTACGAACAGGAGCGTTCGCTGGCCGGACGGGAACGGGAAAAGGAAGCGGAAAGCCTGGCCACCACCCTTTACCGGGTCGGAAAAGTGGACAATCCCCCGTTTTTCTGGAATGAAAAAATCATGTTTCTGATCGGTGCACTCTTACTGCTGGTCGGAAGCGAACTCTTTACGAATTCACTGATTTCATTGGCCCAGATC
>JACRDJ010000145.1 GCA_016218635.1 Candidatus Iainarchaeum sp. | reverse complement strand
GGCCAGGAAATCACGGAATTCATCCAGAAAACCGAAAAACAATTTGACCAATCCTCCGCCGAAAGCCGGAAAACCGCCCAAAAATACGACCTCCGCACCCAGACCCAAAAAACCATGAAAATATACAAGGAAATCACGGAATGAAAATCATTGAGTTAGCCGACTACTACAACAACAAAACCGGCAACCCCTTAAGCATCATCAGCGAAATGCTGGCGAAAAAAGGGTTTGAGGTGGAAGTGGTGGCCTCCAATCTTGAAATCAAACCCCAAAAAATGACGGAACAGGATTACGAGAAATCCCCAGTCCACGTGATCCGCTTCAACGGCATTCGCATCGGTTCCAGAGCCATTTTTCCCGGACTCATCCCATTCCTGCTCACCCAATCCAAAGACACCCTCATTCACGCGCACGTGGCCGGATTTTATTCCACTTTTATGGCCGCCCTCATCAAACCGCTCGCGGGATACCGCCTCATCATCAACTCTGACTACGATTCAAAAACGGCCTCCCCAAACCCCGGTATCTATCACCGGATGATCCAGGGATGGCCGCTGAAACGGGCGGAACGCATCATCTGCTGGACGAATGCTGAAAAAAAAGCAATTGTGGAAAGATTCGGAATCCCGGAAGAAAAAATCCGGGTCATCCCCATCGGAATCCATGCCAACCAAACCCAAAAACAGGCCCAAAACCCGTTTCCGGGAAAATTCGTACTGCTTTCAGCCTGCATGCTGAGCCGAAAAAAAAACATCGAAATGATCCTGGAAGCCCTGCAGGAACTGGAACCCGACACCGTCTTCGTACACGTGGGCGGAATCGAAGACCCCGAATACTTCAACGGACTTGAACAGCTGGTGCGCGAAAAAAAACTGCAATCGCGCGTAAAATTCCTGGGCGCCAAGAGCCTGGAAGAAATCTATGCACAATACTCATACGCCGACGCGGCCGTGAACGCCGGATTCAATGAAAGCTACTGCATTCCCGTGCTGGAAGGCATGGCCTGCGGGCGCGTGATGCTCTCCGCCCCCGTCGGAATCGCCAACGAAGTCATTGAAGAAGGAAAAACCGGTTTCCTGGTTCACAACGCTCAAGAACTGGCCCAAAAAATCCGGAAAATCCGCGCCGACCCCGCCCTGCGCAAAAAAATTGAATCAAATGCGAAAGAACGGGCCCGAAAATTCGACTGGAACACTATTATAGAACAATATATCTCTGTATTCAGCGAGGGAACCTCATGAAGATACTTGACCTCGGATGCGGAAAAACCAAGACCCCCGGCGCCATCGGGGTCGACAGGGAAAAACTGCCCGGAGTTGACATCGTGCACGACCTCAACACATACCCCTACCCCTTCAAAGACAACGAATTTGAGTCCCTCATTGCCCGCCACTGCTTAAGCCACCTCCAGGACATCCGAAAAACCATGGAAGAAATCCACCGCATCACCCAAAACGGGGCCGAAATCAAAATCACGGTCCCCTACTACACCTCCAAGGATTACTACTCTGACTGGACGCACCTTCACCCCTTCACGGAGCACTCCTTCAAGTACTTCACCGAAGAATTTCTCTACAACTACTACTCCAGGGCCCGATTTAAGGTCCAAAAAGTACAGTTCAACTACTCCGCCACCGGACGATGGAATCCCCTGCGAAGAATTTTAAGGCATTACCTATGGAATATGGTGGACTCCCTCGAATTCACCTTAATCACCCAAAAGTGAAATCATGGACTCGCTTAAAAACAAAACCGTGCTCGTCACCGGCGGCGCCGGATTCATCGGCTCCACCCTCGTACGCGAACTCCTGCGCGAAAAAGCCCGCGTCAGCGTGCTCGACAACCTCTACTCCGGCGACCTCCAAAACCTCTCCGAAGTGAAGGAAAAAATCCGCTTCTTCCAAAAAGACATCCTCGAAAAAGACCTCCCCGCACTCCTGCAACAACAACAGATTGAATACATCTTCAACCTCGCCGCCGAACCCTACATTCCCGACTGCTACGAACGCCCCCATCACTTCTTTGAAGTGAACGCCAACGGGGCACTCAACGTGCTCTTCGCGGCCAAAGCCGCCGGCGTCAAACGCATCATCCAATACTCCACCTCCGAAGTATACGGAACCGCTAAATCGGTTCCCATGAACGAAAACCACCCCACCCTCCCCCTCTCCACCTACGCGGTATCCAAACTCGCCGCCGACCGTCTCTGCTACACCCTTCACCACGAACAAGGAATCCCCGTCATTATCATGCGCCAATTCAACGTATTCGGACCCCGCGAAACCCAGCCCTACGTGATCCCCGAAATCATCAGCCAGCTCGCCAAAGGCCCCCGGCTCAGACTCGGAAACACCCAGGCCCGCCGGGACTTCACCTTCGTAACCGACGCCGCCCGCGCCGCCATTGCGCTCATCAAAAACCCAAAAGCCGAAGGGGAAACCATCAACGTCGGAACCGGCCAGGACCACTCCATCGGAGAAATCGCCAAACTCGCCGGAACACTCATGGGACACCCGCGCATTCGCATTGAAGTGGACCAAAGACGCCTCCGCCCCCTCGACGTGCAACGCCTCGTATGCGATTCCAGAAAATTACGCAAACTCACCGGATGGAAACCCGCCACCTCATTCAAAGAAGGACTCCGCCAGACCATTGAAGACTTCCACCACCACGGCAACCAATGGACCTGGGAAACCCGCATCCGCCCCGAAGAAAAAATGTGGACTGGGCCCGCCAAATCCTCCGACGGCAACTGAACCATAACCTAAATAAGCCCTCTTTAACCTCTTTCAAAAAGAACCGTTTGCCCAAAAGGTGGAAAAAAAATGAAATCCCTGCCCGCGCACACCGGAGAAATGGAACTCGACCAATACGTGAAGCACTACACCATCAAGATCCCCGTCTGCGAACCCAACATCGGCCCCCGC
>JACRDJ010000146.1 GCA_016218635.1 Candidatus Iainarchaeum sp. | reverse complement strand
CTTGTTCGGCGATTCATCCAGTTCCCGGATGGCCGCATCAACCGCATAGATGTCCGTGCAGTCCATGCCGATGATTTTGGGGGCAATCCACTCATTTACGTTGCGGATGGCCTTACTGACGCCCCTGCCCAGAAACTCTTTTCCGTTGTCCCGGAGTTCAATGGCTTCATGGGTTCCCGTGGAAGCCCCGCTGGGCACGATGGCGCTAAAACATCCCTTCGCGGTCCACACTTCCGCTTCCACCGTCGGGTTCCCGCGCGAGTCCAGCACCGTGCGGGCCTTCACCTTAATGATCTGATTGCTCATGGTTTACAGCTATTCTTGCATGCGAAAGCCCTTTTAAATTTCGTGTTTTTGGTCACCGATTAAAATATCCGTGCTTCCTTTGACTGACTTTTTTCCCGCATTCTTTTTTAACCCCTACGCGGTCATAATGTATTGGTGCACTCATGAATTCTTTTCCCAGGATTTTTTCGGGAACCGCCAACCCCGAACTGGCGGCCGAAATTGCATCCAAGCTGAACGTAACGCTTGGAAAGATTGAACTCAAAAAGTTTGCCGACGGGGAACTTTACGCCAATTTCCTCGAAAAAGTGCGCGGAGAAGACCTTTTTCTCATTCAGCCGACCTGTTTTCCCCAGAATGATAACCTGATGGAACTCCTCATCATGATTGATGCGGCCCAGCGGGCCAGTGCCGGAAAAATCACGGCGGTCCTTCCCTATTTCGGCTACGCGAAGCAGGACCGAAAAGTCGGCGACCGCGAACCCATTACCGCCAAACTGGTGGCTAACCTGCTCAAAGCCGCCGGAGCTTCCCGTGTGTTATTGGTGGACCTGCACTCGGACCAGATTCAGGCCTTCTTTGAAATTCAGGCGGATTTTTTGTACGCGGCTCCCGTGCTGGTGGAATACTTCCGGAAAAAAAACATTCCCAACCTGGTGGTTGTGACTCCGGACGTGGGCGGCCTGCGCCGGGCCCGGGCCTACGCGGAGCGACTGGGCGCCGAGCTGGCCGTAGTGGACAAACGCCGTCCCCGCCAGAATGAAGCCGAAGTCATGAACGTCATCGGGGACGTGGAAGGCAAGAACTGCCTGATTCTGGATGATGAAATCAACACGGGCGGAACCATCGTGAATGCTGCGAATGCCCTCAAGGCACGCGGAGCCCACGACATTTACCTCTGCTGCATTCACCCCGTATTTGCGGGCGATTGCGTGCGGAAGCTGCAGGACTCTCCCGCCAAAGAGGTGGTGGTCACCAATACGATTCCGGTTCCTTCCGCCAAACGCTTTCCCAAACTCAAAATCCTTTCTGTGGCCGGAATCCTGGCGGAAGCCATCACTTCCCTGCATACGAATTCCTCGCTTAGCGAGCTCCTCAAAAAACAGCTCAACAAGCCCTGATGCATTTCCCGAACCAAATCGATATTCTTTTAATATGCAACCTACATTAATTCTGAACAATGAAACTGAGTTTCCTCCATTTGTTTCTGATTGGATTTCTTTTTTTGGCCGGATGCACGGGTGCCGGAAATCAGACCCCTGCACCGGTTCCGCCCGCTAATGAACCTTCTTCCAATGCAACTCCCCCCGTTCAGTCTGAACTGGGTCTGGATGCCCTGCTGGCTTCCAGTGTTGGCTATCACTGCACCGTGAACATGGGTGAAACCGGAATCATCAGTGTGGATACTTTGAGCGGAATGTACCGGGTAACTCTTGCAGACGATTACCTGGCCAAGATTCCGGCTGAAGGAAGAGATTTTCTTTCCTTGGTCAGTGTCTATAAGTCCGCAGGGAAGACTTCCTATATGGAGATTTCGGCAGCCATGAAGGCCCAATATGCGAAGCTTGGTTTAAATATCCCCTGCGACTGGCTGAGCGTAACCGCACAAACCAGCAACAACCAGTCCGCTCCTACAGGCATTACTCCGGAACAGCTGCGCGCGATTGCATCCATCAACTATTCCTGTGCGCCGGCCAGCATATCTGCCTCCGAGTTTGAAACCCCCGGAAAAGTGTGCACGATGGAAGAATACCAGGCAGCCATGGTTCCCTCCGGGTTCCCCTCCGGACTGCCTTCTGGATACGGATAAGTTTCAGTGGGGGCTCTTGCCCCCGTTCCTTTTTTTTTCTTTCAGTCACCCAAAACGTTTTTATAGTCAGATTCCGTATTCTCTGCATGGGATTTCTGAATTTTCATATGCTGGGCATTTTTCTGCTGGGCATTTCGGCCGGAATCTTCCTCCAGACCATTCCCTTGCCGCCGGTGGTCCTGCAGATGACGCCTTACCTGGGTTTTATTTTCCTGGTTGTGGGCGTGTTGGCCCTCATGAGCGGTGGGCGGGACTAAAAGTTCAGTCCATCGGGTACCCGTAATATAAAATAAGTCCGCCGTTCGCATCCCGCACCATTAACTGGTCTCCTTCATCGTTCCAGATGTGCTGGGGCTGGTTCCAGTAAAGCACGGTTTTTGAATCCATTCCCGGTTTGGAGTACACGCGCACGGATTTCCCGGATTCCATTTCCATTTCCGTGAATGTGTACGTTTTGCGTCCGGCGTCCTTGAAATAAATTCCGTTCAATGCAAGAGTCTGTGGACAGTCATTCTGGAATTCAACGAATTCATCGTCTCCGAACGGGTTAAGTTCCTTTAATTCAAGACAGTTTTTTTCCGGCCACCTGCTGGGTGCCCAGATTCCTTTCCCTTCCCGCTGCGCTTCCTTTTGGGCCGCCCGCAGTTGCGCGTAGTAAGGCGTTTTTTCGGAAAAAAAGTACGTGGAAGCCAGTCCTTCGCGGATCATGATTTCATTTATGTTGACTCCATCCACGAACACGTAGCGGAGCAGGCGTCCGTACTGGTCCTTGTCCTCGGTTCCCGCTTCCAGGCGGACCGTTTTATACTGCATGAGTCCGATTCCCCGCTCTTTGGCCTGGGCATAGTAGGGTTCCGTTTTTTCGGGGGTATTGATTCCCAGCATGCGCACTTTTTCCCCGGAAGCCAGTTCAATGGTGTCTCCGTCAATGACTTTGGCAACCACGTTGGGGTTGGAGGGCGCCGGCCCGGCCGAAGGAGTACTCAGGCAGAAAGGGCAGACGTAAACGGAAAACCAGGCGAATGCGGCCAAAAGCAGGATGCTGGCCAGCAGCAAAAAAAGCCGCTCCGAACGCCTCTTTTTCATGCTCTTTTAAGGAAGTGACTTATTTTAATTCTTTGGGGGGTATTTGGTTAGTTTAAGACTGCAAACAGACAACGCAGTAAGCGCCATTTTCAATGGCGCCCGTACTCGCAGGAGTTAGGATAGCGAAGCAAGGCCTACTGAAAGTAGGCCCCGTACTCGCCGGACGTGTCGGCGGGGGCCGTAGTCTAGCCTGGTTAGGACGGAGCGTTCGGGATACCCAAGAGGATTAGTCTGTATTTTCCTTTGTTTCGGTTAGTTATTTATTTGGTGCGTTCTACTATTTATTTGTTATGGGAATGTAGTCTAGCCTGGTTAGGATTGATGCTTCGGGAGCATCCGGCGGGAGTTCAAATCTCCCCGTTCCCACCTTCTACTTATGTTTTTTTGATGAGGCGTAAAACGATGGATTCATAGGTTTCGCCTTTTTTTCCGAGGTTCCTGAGTTTTTCCCTGGTTTCCGGGCTTAACTGGATGGTGGTTACTTTGTTGGAGTAGGGCATACTGACTATGTAATGCTATAGGTTGTTAATAATTGTTTCTGGGACTGTTTTTTCCAGTTTTTTGATCAGGGTTTCCATTTCGTTGCTTGTTTTTTTGAGCCATTCCAGGTTCAATGAGTATTTTCCGTTGTTTTTCTTTAAGACCTGGTCTTGGCAGAGTTTTTTCAGTTGCTTGTGGGTGGCTTGGTAGGTTCCGGCGTTCTTGAAAGTTTTTTCCAGAATTTGGTGGATTTGCCTGGCTGTTAATGAGTAAAAGCGGGTCAGAATGGAAACGATTTTTTCAGTAGTGCTGTTTTTCTTGAGAAAACTGGTCTTTTTCAGTATGTCTTCAGGCAGTATCATGCGTTTGGAGGTTGGATGGAATGACACTACTTCGATTCGAGCAGGCGCTTGGGTTTTGTTCATAGGAATGACCTTCTTTACTTGTATGCGGCGTACGTGTATTGTTTTTCGGGTTCTAATTGTTTGAGGTACTCGCTTAGTTGTTTGACTACTTGTTTGGCTTCTTGGGGTTCTTTCACAAAGGCTTTGGTGGTGTTATCAAAGAGTTTGGTTTGGGCGCCCATGATTCGTATGATGTATTCTTTTTCTCCGCCGGAAGCCGTGTTTTCAATGATTTTTCCGAATTCCTGAATTCTTTTTTCAAGTAAACTGATTCGTTGGTTTACGAGCCTTACAAATGTTTTTTGGGGGCTTGGAATGTGATAACTGGCGGGATTGGTGTTGGTAGTGGAAACGATTTTTTGTTGAAGAAGGTCTTTGAGGATTCCGTATACTTTGTTGGGTGAAATGAAGCTTTCTTTCCCGATTTGCTTGGCGGTCTTGATTTCCCCGTTTAATAGGGCCCGGCATACTTTGGCGTGGGTTAAACCAAACGTCGGAACCAGGTTCTGGAATAATGCATGCAACCTAAGCACTTCCTCATCCATAACGTACTACCCCCTGTAATAATTGCTTCCTGCCATTGAAATAAATACGAGGTTCATATCCAATCAACAAAAAAGTTGAATCAAAAATCATTACTCAATTCCCTTCAATTGAAGTATTTTACTCTCCTTTTCTTGCCAGGTGGTCTGGAATTCCGTCTGAACCGGGCGCCCATTCGGTAATGGGTTTTGTCGGGTCGTTAATGAGGTTGTCTTGAGTGATGGCCGTCTGCCAATCCAATGGGTCTCCTTCCATCCAGTACCCGTTTATTCCGTCATGGTTGGTGTCCGCGTAGTAGGTGGAGCCGTCTTCGGTT